>ONXY01000507.1 GCA_900321945.1 uncultured Eubacteriales bacterium
AAGTTAAGCCCTTCAGTGCCGATGGTACTTGGCTGGAGACGGCCCGGGAGAGTAGGTCGCTGCCGGATTCCATACAGCCCGCTGAGAGATCAGCGGGCTGAATTCATTTACCGGCAGCCGCAGCCTCAAAGGGCGCGGCTCCCCGCCGGGGAGACCGCTTCCTTCCGGCTGACCTCACCTCCGGCAGGGAATCCGCCGCCGGCAGCCGCCGGAGGTTCGCCCGGATTCATACAGCCCGCAAAATGATCGGCGGGCTGATTTTTTTCGAACTGATTAATTTTTTGTTGACATTATAACAATAAGACATTATAATACGACTTGAATTCGGGACAATACACCGCTGGCAGTCCTGAAACGAAACACAAGATGTAAGAAATGAATCCGGAGAAGGAGGAATTGCATGGGCAGATATTTCGGTACGGACGGATTCCGGGGAAAGGCGGGCGTCGTTCTGACGGCGGACCACGCGTTCAAAACGGGAAGATTTCTCGGATGGTACTACGGTCAGAAACATGAGAAGGACCGCGCGAAGATTGTCATCGGAAAGGACACCAGACGTTCTTCCTACATGTACGAGTCAGCGCTGGCGGCGGGAATTACATCCAGCGGAGCGGACGCCTATCTGCTTCACGTTACCACCACGCCCTGCGTCAGCTACATCACGCGCACGGAGGGTTTCGACTGCGGCGTCATGATCAGCGCAAGCCATAATCCGTACTGGGACAACGGAATCAAGCTGATGAACCAGAACGGGGAAAAAATGGACGACGCGATGCAGGACCAGCTGGAGGACTATATTGACGGAAAGATCCCCGAGCTGCCCTTCGCGACGGAGGACAGGATCGGATGCACGGTCGACTTCTATACCGGACGGAACCGCTATATCGGATATCTGACCAACCTGGCGACAAAACCCTTTGACGACCGCAAGGTCGCGCTGGACTGCGCGAACGGGTCCAGCTGGATGATCGGGCCGGCCGTTTTCAACGCGCTGGGCGCGAAGACCTACGCGATCAACACCAGCCCGGACGGACTGAACGAGAATCTGGACTGCGGAAGCACGCATATCGAGCATCTGAAGCAGTACGTGAAGGAAAACAGGCTGGACGTGGGCTTCGCGTTCGACGGAGACGCGGACCGCTGCCTGGCCGTGGATGAGAACGGAAACGAGGTCAACGGCGACAAGATCATGTATATCTGCGCGAAGTACATGAAGAGCAGGGGCCAGCTTCCGAGCAACACGGTGGTAACCACCATCATGAGCAATTTCGGCCTGTACAAAGCGCTGGACGCGGCCGGCATCAACTATGAGAAGACGGCCGTCGGCGACCGTTACGTCTATGAGAACATGAAGGTGTACAATCACCTGATCGGCGGCGAGCAGAGCGGACACATCATATTCCGGAAACACGCCCGGACGGGGGACGGCCTGATCACCGCGATCATGCTGATGAGCGTCATGATCGATACCCAGCTGCCGCTGAGCGTGCTCGCGGAAGGATGCAGAATGTATCCGCAGGTGCTGAAAAACGTCGTGGTGGATGATAAGGACGGAACCATGAGCGATCCCCGGGTGATGGACGCCGTCAGCCGGTGCACGGAGCGGCTCGGGGAAAGCGGACGGGTTCTGCTGCGGAAGAGCGGGACCGAGCCTGTGCTGCGCGTCATGGCGGAAGCGGGCACGGCGGAAGAGTGCGAGAAGAACGTGGACGACATCATTCAGGCCATGGAGGACAGCGGACATCTGATCGAGGTGAAAAAATAATGCTGAAGACGAAGGATCTGTACGATCTGAGCCATACCCGGGCCGCGGAGCTCCTTGAGGGAACGGAATACCCCTGGGAAGCGCTGAGCGGAATCAAGGACTTCATCCTCGCGCTGGGGAAAACCCTGCCGAAGGACGAGTTTGACGAGACGGAGGAAAATGTCTGGATCGCGAAGGACGCGAAAATCTATCCGAACAACTATATCGCCGGCCCCTGCATCATCGGGCACGGGACGGAGGTGCGGCCCGGGGCTTTTATCCGGGGCAGCGCGCTGGTCGGTGATCACTGCGTGGTGGGAAACAGCACGGAGCTGAAGAACGTGATCCTTTTTGACAACGTCCAGGTGCCGCACTATAATTATGTGGGAGACAGCATTCTGGGCTACCGGAGCCATATGGGAGCCGGATCCATCACTTCCAACGTCAAGAGCGACAAAAAGCTGATCATCGTAAGGTGCGGAGAGGAAAAGATCGAGACCGGGCTGAAGAAGATCGGCGCGATGCTGGGGGACCGGGTTGAAGTCGGGTGCAACAGCGTGCTGAATCCGGGAACCGTCGTCGGCCGGGACAGCAACATCTATCCGACCAGCTGCGTGCGGGGGACGGTTCCGGAAGGCTGCATCTGGAAGAACAGCGGCAAGGTCGTCGTGAAGATCAAGGAAGAATAAATACTACAGAAGGAGAAAAACAATGAAGGTCATTATCGCGGAAAACTATGAAGACGGTGCCGTAAAAGCGGCGGACATCATCGAGAAGATCGTGCGGGACAATCCGGAGTGCACCCTCGGGCTGGCCACCGGCTCCAGCCCCGTGGGCATGTATCAGGAGCTTGCCCGGCGCTGCAGGGAAGAAGGGCTGGACTTCAGCAGGGTCCACAGCGTCAATCTGGACGAATACGTCGGCCTGGAAGGGACTCACGACCAGAGCTACCGTTATTTCATGAATACCAATCTGTTCGACCATATCAATATCGACAAGGCGAATACCTATGTCGCGAAGGGGACCGGCGACGTGGCGGAGAATCTGAAGGAGTTCAACGCGGTTCTGGACAGTACCGATATCGATATCCAGGTGCTGGGCGTCGGCCCGGACGGCCATCTGGGCTTCAACGAGCCTGGGGATACGCTGTACGACGGCGCGCACGAGGAAACGCTGGAGGAAAGCACCATCGAGGCGAACAAACGCTTCTTCGCCAGTAAAGAGGACGTGCCGACCCACGCGCTGACCATGGGAATGGGCAACATCATGCGGGCGAAGAGGCTCCTGATGATCATCGGCGGAAACAAGCGCGAAGCCGCGTCGAAGCTGCTGAAGGAGGACAGGATCGATCCTCACTGGCCCTGCACGTTCATGCGGCTGCACCGGGACGCCACCGTGGTGATCGAGAAAAAGCTCGCGGAAGAGATCGGGTACAAGGCATAAAGACTGTAAAAAATGAAGGGCGGTCCGCCGGACCGCCCTTCATTTCGCTTCCGTTTACAGACTGTCGTCTCCCGGCACCCAGGGCATCAGGAAACAGTTGATATACCAGCGGGTGCCTTTTTTGTGGTTTCCGTAGGTGAATATTTTGGTTTCCTCCTCCGTCCGATCCTCTTTCGGGAGAAGGACGATGTTCTTTTTACGCTCCGCCGTGCTGTCATAATCGTAGACAAACATACGGACGGTGTTCTTCATAGCGCCCTCGATACAGGTCAGGCGGTATACGCCGCCGCCCCGGTCCTCCACGTCGTAAACCAGGCCCACGTGGACATATTTGTTGGAGTTTTCCCCGTACAGAACGACAAATCCCTTCTGCGGGATGGCGGACGTGCGGTGCATATGCAGATAGCCCGGAGCCATCTTGGCGGGAGAGGAGGCCTTCACGTGATATACCGGTTCCGGCGCCTCGCCTTCCTCCAGCTTCATGACGTCGTCCTTCGGGGCCTGGGGGATTTCAGCCTCCAGCATGCACCAGGTGACAAACCCGGCGCACCAGGTGTTTTTTCCCCATTCGTAGTTGTTGAACCAGGTGGTGTACTTGTTCTTCTTTCCCTGATCCTTTCCGTTCACGGTGACCCACTCGTTATGGGCGACGTCCAGCAGGCGCTGAACGGCTTCCGGCGGGTCCACAATCTCCGTTCCGATCTCCGCGGGCATGGGTGTGGGGGTCGCCTTCGGCTTTTTCGCAGCGAGGGCGGAAGGGACGGTGAGGAGCATCAGAGCTGCGAGGAACAGGGCGATCCGTTTTTTCATCACTTTCAGATCCTTTCTGACGATTTTCATGAAACATTCCGGAAAAGGGACGCGGAAAAC
>ONXY01000029.1 GCA_900321945.1 uncultured Eubacteriales bacterium
CGCCGCTTCGGAAGCGGGCTTTCCCCATGGGCGTTCCGGGGGATCTGCTTCGGCTGCTCCCTGGCCGTGCTGGGATTCTGCTTTCTCGCGGTAAACCCGGGCGGGTTTGACGGCGATCCCGTAAAACAGCTCCGGCAGGCCCTGACCGGGGAATACAACGATTTTTTCCCGGTTCTTCATACGCTGATCGCGTTCCGGCTGCCGCTGGCGCTGACGGGCGGGTGGTTTCCGTCCGTCATCCTGTTTCAGATCCTGCTGTTCTCCGCGGCGCTGACGTACCTGTGCGGCACGGTGCGGAAATACGCGGACACCGTGTGGGCGTTCGCGTCCCTGGCCCTGATTCTGGCGAACCCGATCACCCAGTCCTACCTGATGTACGGCTATAAGGACGAAACCTTCGGGATCTGCGCCATGGTGCTGGTCTGCTTCAATGCCCGCATCCTGTTCTCCGGCGGGGATTGGCTGAAAAAGCCGGTTCATCTGGCGGCGTTCGCGGCGGTGCTGGCGGTGACTTCCATCGTCCGGCACAACGGGATCCTGTTCGCGGTTCCCTGCCTCGCCGGAGCGGCGCTCTGCGTTTCCCCGAAGCGGACGCTGGCCGCCGCGGGCGCTTTTCTGGCGCTGTTCGCGGGGATCAGGGGCCCTCTGTATTCCGCCATCGGCGTGGAGAAGGCGGAGGACCGGAGCTCCCAGACCATGGGGCTTCCGATGTCGGTGATCGGCGGCGCCGTCACATACCGGCCGGAAAAGCTGGACGGGGAACTCCTGGAGTTCGCGTACGGCGTGGCGCCCCGGGAGGTGTGGGAGGAGAAATACACCTGGGGCGTGTACAACTGGGTGGACTGGGACCCCCGCGGCAACCATCAGCTGGTGGCGGACGCCGGCATGGCGGGCGTCCTGAAATACATGTTCCGGGCCTTCCGGGAGGCGCCGAAGGAAAGCCTGAAGGCGCTGATCGAAACCACGGACAGCACTTACGGGGTGGTGCCCGACGAGCTGGCGGACGGGGCGGTCTATCTGGCGGGTGAGGAGCTCGGCCTGCAGGACCGGAGCGTTCCCTGGATGAAGCGGATCATGTACGGCTGGCGGAGCCTGATGTACGTTCTCGCGCCGCACAGCTTTCTGCACAGCGGCGTCACCCTGCTGGCGCTGCTGACGGTCCTGCTGGCCCGGTGGCCGCTGAACCGGCTGAGCAGCTGGCGGAGGATCGTGCCCGTGCTGTCCGTTTTCGCCTATAACCTGGTGACCATGCTGGTGCTGTTTTCCTGGTGGGACGGCGCCAGGTTCTTCCATTACTCCCTGTGGGCGGCGCCGGTGCTTCTGGTGATGCTGGTCCGGCCGGAAGGGGAGGAGAAAACCGGGGAAGCCGTTTCCCCCGGCGCATCGTGAAAGGAGATCAGACATGCCGGTCCGTATCAGCAGTTTTCTTGGAAAATTCGGTTTCTGGGCCCGGGTGAAGTTTCCGGCGCTTTCCAGCGAGGCGTATCTGAAACTGCAGTTTATCACCCGCGGGAAGATGCAGAAGAAATACACGGAGTATTTCCTCGCGCAGGAGGAAGCCCCGATGCCCAACGTGGTCAATATCGAGACCGTCAACCGGTGCAATTCCACCTGTGCCTTCTGCACGGCCAATATCCACGCGGAAAAACGGCCCTACCGGGAGATTGACATGGATCTGTACAGGTCCGTTATCGATCAGCTGGCGGACTGGGGATACCGGGGGCATCTGACCCTGTACGGCAACAACGAGCCGCTGCTGGACAAGCGGATCGTGGAGCTGCACCGGTACGCCCGGGAAAAGCTGCCGGACAGCTTCATTTTCATGTCCACCAACGGGCTGATCCTGAACATGGACAAACTGAAGGCCCTGCAGCCGTATCTGGATCAGCTGATCATCAACAATTACGCCAATTCGTATAAGCTGCACAAAAACATTCAGAAGATCTACGATTACGCGAAGGCGCACCCGGAGGAATTCGAGGGAATCGACATCGTGATCCAGATGCGCTATCTGCAGGAGGTGCTGACCAACCGGGCCGGCTCCGCCCCCAACAAGCAGGCCACCGAGAAGGTGGTGAAGGAAACCTGCCTGCTGCCCTTTACGGATCTGTGGATCATGCCCAACGGGAAAGTCGGGCTGTGCTGCTGCGACAACTACGAGGTGACGGATTACGGGGATCTGAACACCATGACCCTGCGCGAGATCTGGAACGGCCCGAAGCTCCGGAAGGTGCGGGAGGACATCGCCGCCGGGCGGCAGAACGTTCCCTTCTGCAAACACTGCGACTTCATCGACGCCGGCTTCCGGATGACGCTGGTGAAGCATATTCTGGCCGGGAACCAGGAGGCGGCCGACCGTTCCGGCGGAGACGAGAAGAACCGCCTGAAGGACCGGCGGTAAGGCCGGGCGGGGAGGGCCGGCCCCGGAAAACGTCTTTTCCGCCGCGCCGCGCGGGCGGGGAAGGAACGGCGGTCCGGCGCTGCAGACAGGCGGATCTTCCGCCTGTTTTCGCGTCAGGGGGGAACTTCCGCGGAAAAAACGCGTCCGACAGAAGGGCGGGGTATTTCCGCGGCACGGCGCGCGGAAGAAAAACGGAGGTGGGGAAATGCCGTCGCTGAGCGGGTATAAGACGGAGCTGGATTACAGCTACGCGCCGGGGATCTTTCCGAGCATGGAGTGTCTGACGTACCGGCCGGAGCGGGTGCGCAGGCTGCTTGTGCATTCCGCCGCTGCGGGGCGGGAGGGGACGGAGAAGCTGACCGCGCTGGCCGCGGAGCTCGGCGTCCGGGTGGAAACCGCGGACAGGGCGCTGGCCCGGATCAGCGGGAAGGAAAACTGCTACGCCGCCGCCGTGTTTGAGAAATTTGCCGATCCGCTGGATCCGGAGAAGCCGCACGTGCTGCTCCATCAGCCGGGGGACGGCGGGAACGTGGGCACGATTCTCCGGACGGCGCTGGGGCTCGGCGTGGAGGACGCCGCCCTGATCCGCCCCTGCGTGGATCTGTTTGATCCCCGGACCGTGCGGGCGAGCATGGGAAGCCTGTTCCGGCTGCGGGTGAAGGTGTACGACGACTTTGAGGCGTACCGGGCGGAGGCGGGGGAGCGGGATTACTATCCCTTCATGCTGGACGCCTCGGTGCCGCTGGAGGAGGCGCTGCGGGACCCCGTCCGGTCCCGCAGGACCCTGATCTTCGGGAACGAGGGCCGGGGGCTGCCGCCGGAGTTCGCCCGGGTGGGCCGGCCGGTGCGGATCCCGAGCAACGACAGGGTGGATTCCCTCAACCTGGCCATCGCCGCGGGGATCGGGATCTACGCGTTTCTTGACAAAGAGAGACGGCAGGAATAAACTGAAACGTACGCCTGCCCGCGGGGCGGGCGGACGGACCGGCCCGGAACGCGCCGGCCGGCGCGGAGGCGTTTCCGGGGCCGCGGCATGAGGAGAGACGATGCAGATTGTGATCCTGTCCGTCGGAAAGCTGAAGGAGAAGCCTTACAGGCAGATGGCGGACGAATACCTGAAACGGCTGAGCCGCTACGGGAAATACGAGGAAATCGAGGTTCCGGATCTTCCGGAAAGGGAGAACGCCTCCCCGGCGGAGGAGGAAAAGCTGAAAACCCGGGAGGGAGAGGCGGTTCTGCAGCGGCTCCGGCCGGGGGACCGGGTGACGGCGCTGACCATACCCGGGAGGCAGCGGAGCAGCCGGGAACTGGCTGAGGAGCTGGGAGAGGCGAGAAACAGGGGCGCGGGCCGGATCGTTTTCGTGATCGGCGGCAGCCTGGGCCTCGGAAGCAACGTGCTGGAGCGCGCGGACGACGAGATGAGCATGAGCCGGATGACGTTTCCCCACCAGCTGGCGAGGGTCATGCTGCTGGAGCAGCTGTACCGGGCGGAGAAGATCCTGGCGGGGGAAAGATACCACAAGTAAGGCCGGTTTCCGGGGAACGCCGGCGAAGCGGGGTAATCCGGACCCGCGCCGGAACGGAGCATCCCCCGGACGAAAGGGCGGGAGAGACGATGAAGGGAAAAATGGCGCGCGCCGCGGCGGCGGCGCTGGCCCTGCTGCTGGCACTGGGATACTGGCTGCTTCCGGGCGTGGAGGAGCGGGAGATTCCCAGCAACAGCGGGCATCAGAAGCACACCCTGGAGGACGGGGACAGCGTTTCCTGGCCGTGGACGCCCACGATGGAAGGCAGCAGCGAGCTGACGGTTTCCCTCAAGGGGCTGAAAAAGGCCCAGGGCATGACGCTGACCGCTTCGCTGACGGACGGGGCCGGAACGGAGGCCGCTTCCGTCGTCCGGCCCGTTCAGGAGCTGGGGGAGGAAGGCGGCCTGAGCCTGAAGGGAAGCTTCCGGACGGGAACGGCCTATACCCTGACGATCCGGGCGGAGGGTGAAGGAAAGATCAGCATACCGGGCGAGGAGGAAGAGGACGGGACGTTCCGTCCCTCCCTGAAGGAAACGGGAACCGTGATCAGCCGGAACCCGGTGCTGCTTTATTTCGCGCTGGGGCTGGCGCTGCTGGCGCTGACGCCCGTGACGGGGCCGGACGGGGAGCTGAGGAAAAGCGCCGGGAAGCAGGATCTCACCGCGCGGCTTCTGCCCTGGGGGACCTTTCTGCTGATTCTCGGCGCCGGGCTGCTGGTGGACCTGAAAAAGCCCACGTTCTTCACGGATCCGACCTGGGGAACCTGGGACGAGGACAACCATTCCTACTGGGTGCAGAGCATGGCCCTGATTTCGGGCGGCGGCCTGCGGAACTGCCTGAACAGCGTGATCACCTGGCATCCGGGATATCTGCCCCTCGGGCTGGGATACAATCTCGGCGAGCTGCTGAATCTGGCCGGGTGGAAGGATCCGGATCTGCCCTACCGCGCCGCCGTGGTCACGGGCACCGCCGTTTACGCGGGAATGTGCGCCCTGGCCGTGAAGCGCGCGCCGAAGTACAAGGTTACCTTCTTCGCGGCGGCGACGATCCCGATGATGATCTTCCAGGCCACCAGCATGACCTACGATACGGCGGTGACGGGCAGCGTCCTGCTGGGCACGGCCCTTCTGCTGGAAACCCTGGAGCGGCCCGGGCGGCTGTCCGCGGCGCGGGCCGTGACGCTGGCGTCCCTGCTGGCGCTGGGCACCGTGGCGAAACCCGCCTACAGCGCTGCGCTGCTGGGACTGCTGCTGATTCCCGCGGAGAAGTTCGGATCCCGGCGGGAGAAATGGGCGTTCAGGGCCTTTACGGTCCTTCTCGTATGCTGGTGCGCCGCGGCGATGGTCATGCCCGGCGCGTACGAGGACGTAATGTCCGGCGACCTGCGGTTTTCGGACACGGACGCGGGCGCGCAGATTCAGGGCATGCTGGCCGATCCCTTCGGCAGCGGCCTGAAGCCGGTCCGGTACTTCTTTGAGAACCTTTCCTTCCTGACCGCCGAGTGGCTGGACTTCTGGGCTTACGTCAAGTTCGGGTTCCCGAATCTGAGAGAGATGTATATCCTGATGCTGCTGATCGTCGCGCCGCTCTGCGTCTGCGGGGAGGATCCGGAGGAAAAGAGCCCGCTGACCGCGGGGCGCAGGGTGAGCCTGGGGCTGACCGTGTTTCTGGCGGAGGCGCTGCTGATTTACGCGCAGTATATCGCCTCCAGCCCGGTGGGCGGAAACGTCACCGGGATGCAGCCCCGGTATTTCACGCCCCTCTGGGCGCCGGCGCTGCTGGCTCTGATGTGGCCCCGGGAAATCCGGGAACGGGCGCGGCCCGCGGGGAACGTCCTGACCTGGACGGCGTTCCTGATCTGCGGCTGGGCGAACATTGAGAACGCGCTGATTCATCTGCGCGATTTCGGGCTGAACTGAGGGAAAGACGGGAGGAAAGCATGAAAAAGATTCTGCGGGTTCTGGCCGCGCTGCTGCTGGCCTTCCTGATGGCGGCCGGGGATCTGACGGCCGCGGCGGCGCCGGCGCCTGTATCCGGCGTCCGGGCGGAGATCCTTGCGAAGAGCAGAAAGAAGAAGAACACGCCCACCCCGGCGGCCCGGGAGAAAAAGGCCACGCCGGCGCCGGAGGCGGAAGCGCCCGCCGGAACCCCGGAAAACACGCCGACCCCGGTGCCGGAAGGGCCGATTACCGACCCGCAGAGCATCGCGGACTATCTTTTCGCCCACGGGGAACTGCCGGACAACTTCATCACGAAGAAGGAGGCCCGGGCGCTCGGCTGGGGAAGCGCCTTCCGGTACGTCAGCGACGCGGCGCCGGGAAAAAGCATCGGCGGGGACTATTTCAGCAACTACGAAAGAATTCTGCCCGTCGCGAAAGGCCTGACCTACCGCGAGGCGGACTGCCGGTACGCCGGCGGGCCCCGCAACGCGTACCGGATCATCTGGTCCAGCGACGGCCGGGTCTGGTATACGGAGGATCACTACAATACGTTTACGGAACTGTTTCCTTCTGCGCCCTGACAGAGTCCGCCGGGCGGCGGGCCGGCGCGGAAAAGGCGGAAACGGAGAAAGAAGAACGGGGGGAGGAGAGAAACCCTGATGCTGAGGAAAGAAGAACTGAAGAAAACGGAAGGAATCCGGGAGCGGAAGGATTCCCTTCCCCGGAACGCTTCCGGCGGAAGCGGAAAGGGATGGGTCCGCGGCGTCCTGCTGGCGCTGAACCTGGGAATCTGCCTGGCCCTGACCGGATGCTACATCGCTCCGGACGACATTAACGACGGAGGATATCAGACCTCCGGAGGAAACCTGATTTTCCAGACTCTCGCGCCGACGGCCACGGTGGAAACGACGCCCGAGACCGTGGTCATCGAGACGCAGAATCTGTACGGGAACACCGGCGGAACGATCTCCGTGACGGACACCGGGCCGAACATAACGCCCCCGCCGGAGCAGTCCGTTCCGACCGCGACGCCCACCGCGAACCCCGCCGGGGTCGGGTGGAGCGACTGGGGAACGGTATCCGGCGCGACGGCGACGCCGCAGCAGGGATATACCGCTCCCACCCAGCCCGGGACTTCGCCTTCGGACGGGGCGGGCGTTTCCGATACCCGGACGCCTGAACCGACTGAGACCGCCACGCCCCGGGAAACCATTCAGGTGGTCACCGCGCCGCCTGCCACGCCCACGCCCACGCCCAAAAGCCTGCAGCGCGGATTCACCGGTTCCGACGAGGTGCGGACGCTGCAGAAGCGCCTGAAGGCGCTCGGGTACTACACGGGATCGGTGGACGGGGATTTCGGCGCGGGCACGGAGGCGGCCGTGAAGGCCTTCCAGAAGGCCAACGGCCTCACCGCGGACGGAAAGGTCGGCGAGAAGACCTGGGAAAGGCTGAACGCCAAAGACGCCGTCACGAAGAAAGAGGCGGACGCGGCCGCGAAGAATCCGGGCAGAACCGGCGGCAGCGCCACCGCGGCGCCGGGAAAAAAGAGCACGCCCGTGCCCAGGCCCACCGCCACGCCGAACCTGAGCAAGGAGTACTACCTGCAGGCCGGGGCCAGCGGGCCGAAGGTCAGAACGCTGCAGAACCGGCTGATTGAGCTGGGGTGGCTGGCGGGCAGGGCGACCGGCACCTACGACGAGGCGACGGAGAGAGCGGTCCGCGCTTTCCAGAAAAAGACGAAAGGGCTCTGGGAGGACGGCGTGGCCGGACCCGACACGCTCCGGGCGCTGTATTCGGACGGCGCGGCGCGCTCCTCCTCTCCCGCGGCGAGCACGGGGGAGACCCTGGAGAAGGGCAGCACGGGAGAAGCGGTACGGACGCTGCAGAAGCGGCTGAAGGAGCTGGGATATCTCACCGGCACGGTCGACGGAAGCTACGGTATCGCCACCGAGGCGGCCGTGATCGCCTTCCAGCAGCGCAACGGGCTGAAGGCGGACGGAAAGGCGGGCACCGCGACCCTGAACAGACTCTATTCCGAAGACGCGGTGAGGAACGGCGGATCGCCGGTGGACACTTCCGTGAAGAAGGAGGCGGCCCCCGGGAAGGACACCTCCGGCATCGCGTCCACGGGCTACGTCACCCTGGAGGACGGCTCCCCGGAAGACGACGTGAAGAAGCTGCAGGAAAGGCTGAAAAAGCTGGGATACTACAACGGCGCCGTGGACGGCCGGTACGGCGAGGGAACCGCGGCCGCCGTCATGGCGTTCCAGCTGCGGAACAATCTGACCGTGGACGGGAAGGCCGGACCGGCCACCCAGCGCGCGCTGTACGGCAGCGGCACGGCCATCTCCTATTCCGCCCTGCGGGAGGGGGAGGAAGGGTCCGCGGTGAAGAATCTGCAGTACACGCTGTACGAGCTGGGCTACTACGACGGAAAAATCGACGGCAGCTACGGCGCAACCACGTCGGACGCGGTGCGCGCGTTCCAGATCCAGAACAAACTGAGCCCGGTGGACGGCGTGGCGGGAAGCGCGACGCTGGCCCGGATGTATTCCTCCGACGCGATCCCCGCCACGGCGGCGGCCGTGAGCTACGACACGGCCCGGCCCGGGGACAAGGGGGAGATCGTCGTGGAGATCCAGGACTGCCTGGTTCAGCAGGGATTTCTGGAGCGGATCACCGGCGTTTACGACGACGAGACGACCGAGGCGGTCAGAGCTTTCCAGCGCAAAAACGGCCTGGCGGCGGACGGCGTGGCCGGAGAAAGGACGCTGGTGGTCCTCTTCGGATACTGAGAAAAAAACCGGCCCCGCCCGGGAAAAGAGGAAAAAGCCCCCGGCGGGTCGAAAATTTACATTTTGGAATCCTGAAAGGATGAGGTGAAAGAGATGTCGGAATGCACGCATAACTGTTCCTCCTGCGGGGCGGACTGCTCCAGCCGGACCGCGGAAAGCCTGCTGGCCCCGCTGAACGCGGGAAGCAGGGTGAAAAAGGTCATCGCCGTGGTCAGCGGAAAGGGCGGCGTCGGCAAGAGCCTGGTGACCGGCCTTCTCGCCGTGCTGGCGCAGCGGAACGGGTTTCAGGCGGCGGTTCTGGACGGGGACGTGACCGGCCCCAGCATCCCGAAGATGTTCGGGGTGCGCGATCCCGCGATGGGAAGCGACGAGGGCATCCTTCCGGCGGAGAGCCGCACGGGCATTAAAATGATGAGCGTGAACCTGCTGCTGGAGAACGACACGGATCCGGTCGTGTGGCGCGGAAGCCTGATCAGCGGCACGGTGAAGCAGTTCTGGACCGACGTGGTCTGGGGCGACGTGGACTATATGTTTGTGGATATGCCTCCGGGAACCGGGGACGTGCCGCTGACGGTGTTCCAGAGCCTGCCGGTGGACGGAATCCTGATCGTCACCAGCCCGCAGGAGCTGGTGGGCATGATCGTGGAAAAGGCGCTGAACATGGCGAAGATGATGAACGTGCCGGTGCTGGGCATCATCGAGAACATGAGCTGGATCAGCTGCCCGGACTGCGGAAGGAAGATCTTCCCCTTCGGCGAGGGAAAGACGGAAAAAATCGCCATGCAGCACTCCATTCCGCTGCTGGCGCAGATTCCCATGGATCCGGCTCTGGCCCGGGAGTGCGACACCGGCGTGATCGAGCTGTTTAACGAGAACTGGATGGACGGGGCTCTGGCGGCCGTGGAGCGCTGCCCGAACAGGAATTTCGGAAAAGAGTAATCCCGGCGCGCCGCGGAAAGGAGGGAACCGGAGGTGGCCAGACGGAACAGGGACCGGAACGATCAGCTTCTCCGGCCCCGGAGCCGCAAGGGAACGGATCAGCAGGCCGCGCCCGAGGAGAAACGGCGGCGGCAGATCCGCAGCTGGATCATCCTGGTGACGCTTCTGGTCGCCGCCCTGCTGGGCTGGAGGTTTCTGCGGGGCGGCGGCGTGAAGGAAAGCACCGCCTCGAGGCTGCCCTGCTTCGCGAATCAGAACGTGACCCCTTTCGGGGACGGCGTGCTGTATTACGACGGCGTCAGCCTTCACTGCCTGTCCTCCGCCGGCATGATCCGGTGGAGCTTTCCGGCGGGGTCGGGAGCCTCCTTCTTCGCCGGGCCGAAGCACGTGGCCGTCTGGAACGGCATGCAGATGTTTCTGGTGGACCGGAACGGGAATTCCACCTATAATGAAAACATGGAGGCTTCGGTGCAGTTCGTCCGCGTGGGCGAACGCTACTGCGCGGTGGTGGTCGGCGCGGATACGGAGCCGAAGCTGATCGTCAAGGATCTGCAGGGCGCCCAGGTCGACGTGGAGCAGGAGGCCTTCAGCGGGCTGATGATCCTGGACACCGGGTTTTACGGGGACCAGGGGGAATACCTCTGGACGCTGAGCCTGGACGTCTTCGGCACCGCGGCGAACACGATTCTGAACACCTTCCAGGTGGGCAAGATGAATACCGGCGAGGTAAGCCTGGGACAGTCGCTGACCTACAAGGTGCTCTACGAGAACGCCCGCCTGCGGGTGTTCACGACCCAGCAGTGCTACACGTACGACTACAAGTGCGTGCAGGACACCAACGCGACCATGCTGGTCTACGGATGGAAGCTGATCGATTACGAAATCCCCGAGAGGGGATCGGCCAAGATGCTGCTGGCGCCGACGAGCCAGACCAGCAGCACCCAGTCCATCACGGAGCTGCGGGTGCTGGAGGGGGGCGTCGACAAGCGCTACACGCTGCCCGCC
>ONXY01000254.1 GCA_900321945.1 uncultured Eubacteriales bacterium
ATATACGGCGGAAGCGCCCGGAACGCTTCCCGGGTTTCCGCGGACGCGCTGGCGCGGGCGGCGGCCCTTCAGCCTCCGGAAGACTTCGCCGCCCGGCTGGGCGACCGGGTTCTGGACCGCTTCGGCGAGCGCAGCGTCGGCTTTGAGAACACGCTTCAGGAAATCAGGATCCGGTTCAGCCGGGCCGCGCCCTGGCTGGCGCTTCTCGTTCTTCTCTTCTTCGCCTTCTGCGTCTGGTACGTGCGGAACCGCTGAGCGGTTGCCGGCTCGTGAAAAAAGCCCGGCGTTTCCGGCCGGGCGCCGCCTGAAAACAGAATACGCCGCGACAGCCGGAAAGCAGGGCGTCCGCCCTGCTTTCCGTTTTGTCCGGCCCGTCAGGCCAGTCCGTATATTCTCATCGCGTTATCAAAGGTATACGCGGCCAGTTCCTCCGGGGATTCCCCCCGGATTTCCGCCAGCTTTTCCGCCACGTAGCGTACGTTGGCCGGCTCGTTCCGCCGCCCGCGGACCGGTTCCGGCGCCAGATAGGGGCTGTCGGTCTCGATCAGCAGCCGGTCCTTCGGAACCAGCAGGGCCGCCTCCCGGAGCTTCGGCGCCTTTTTGAAGGTGACCGGGCCGGCGAAGGAGATGTGGTACCCGAGTTTCAGGTACTCCTTCGCGGTTTCCGCGCTGCCGCTGAAGCAGTGCAGAATGCCGGGCGTCAGGCGCTTTTTCATGCTTTTCATCAGTTCCAGCATGTCCTGATGCGCGTCCCGCACGTGGAAAACCGCTGCGGTCCCCAGCTCCCATGCCAGCTCCATCTGAATCCGGCAGACCTCCCGCTGGGTTTCCCGGGGGCTCAGGTCGTAGTAGTAATCCAGCCCGATCTCCCCGATGGCCCGGGCCTTTCCGGAACGGATCCAGTCCGCCAGGATTTCCGTATCGCCTTCCCGGTATCCTTTCGCCTCGTGCGGATGAATCCCCACGGCGCAGACCGCGTTTTCATGCGTTCCGCAGTATTCCGCGCAGGCCGCGGAGGTCGCGATGTCCGAGCCGATCACGGCGTACCGGACGACGCCGTGCTCCGCCATTCTGGCCAGCACGGCGTCCCGGTCTTCGTCGAACTTTTCCTCGTTCACGTGGCAGTGGCTGTCGAAAAGCGTCATCCGACGATCGCCCCGTCTTCCACGCCCTCGCCCACGCTCATCAGGCGGAGATTCCCCTGATCGTCCAGCGCGGACAGAATCATGCCCTGGCTCTCGATCCCGGCGATCTTCCGGGGCGCGAGGTTGGACAGAACCACGACCTGCTTCCCCGTGAGCTCCTCCGGCTGATAATACTTCGCGATGCCGCTCAGGATTGTGCGCTCCCCGTCCTTTCCGAGGCTCAGGCGGAACTGCAGCAGCTTATTGCTCTTTTCCACCTTCGAGCACTCCAGCACGCGGGCTACCTGCATTTTGCACTGGGCGAAGGCGTCGATGCCGATTTCCGCCGGGAACTCAGGCTCCTCCTGCTTCGCGGCCTTCTTCTCAGCCTTCTGCTCCTTCTTCTCCGCCTTCTTCTCCGCCTTGTCTTCCTTCTTTTCCCCGCCGCTGAGAGCTTCCAGCTCCTTCATTACGTCGATGCGGGGGAACAGCGCGTCGCCCTTGTGAACCCTGACCCCGGCGGGCAGCCGGCCGAAGGACTTCAGGCTGTCCCAGCTCTTCAGGCTTTCGTCCGTCACGCCCAGCTGGGAGAAGATCTTCTCCGGCGTCGAGGGCATGAACGGCCCGATCAGCACCGCGGTGAACCGGACGCACTCCGCCAGCGTGGCCAGCACGTTGGCCAGACGGTCCTTCTGCTCCGGATCCTTTCCGAGCACCCAGGGCTTGGTCACGTCGATATACTTGTTGCACTCGCCGATCACCTTCCAGATTTCGGAAAGCGCCTGGGAGAACTGCAGCCTGTCCATCTGTTCGTCGACCAGGCCGGGCAGCGCCGCGCAGTGCTCCTGCAGGGGCCTGTCCGTCTCCTCGTCCACGGCGTCCGTCCGCTGCGGGATCTCACCGCCGAAGTACTTCTCGATCATCGCGACCGTCCGGCTCACCAGGTTGCCCAGGTCGTTGGCCAGGTCGGCGTTCATGCGGGTCAGGAAGGATTCGTTGGTATAGTTCCCGTCCGAGCCGAAGGGCATCTCCCGCATCAGGTAGTACCGCAGCGGATCCACGCCGTACCGCGCGACGATCGGTTCCGGATATACCACATTGCCCTTGCTCTTGC
>ONXY01000093.1 GCA_900321945.1 uncultured Eubacteriales bacterium
ACCCGGAAGACGGACAAGGCCCCCCACACATGGGGGCCATGGAAGGAAAACGCGGATTCCGCGGGCCCCGGAGCGGATCTGACCGGCCCGGACTCGGGAGAGTGGAAGACGGCGGAGACCGATCCGTGCACCAGGCAGGTTACGGAGACCCGCGTGTGCAGAGTGTGCGGTGAAACCCGCACCCGCACGACCGGGAAGGCGGCGCATATCTGGGGGCCGTGGACGGTCACACTGGAGACCACGGATTTCTCGGCGGGTATACGGCAGCATACCTGCCGGGTCTGCGGGACGGAGGAATCCGAGGAGTTCGACCCCGACCCGACGTACCGGCAGGGCGACAGCGGCGAGGGCGTGAAGGCGCTGCAGGAAGGGCTGAACGCGCTGGGATACGACTGCGGCAAGGCGGACGGATCTTTCGGGAAGAAAACGGTAACGGCCGTAAAGGCTATCGAGAAGGACCACGGCATGCCGGCGGACGGCGTCGCGTGGCCGGGGGTGCAGAAGTGGCTGCTGATTCCGAGATCTCCCCACAGCAACGGGGACAGCGCGCACGAAATGATGAGCCTGTTCCGCGGCAATCCGATCAGCACATTTTCCGGCGGTCTGCCGTTCATGATCACGCAGCAGCCGGAGGGCGGTACGTATGAGCCCGGCGAAGGCATGCTCCTGAGCGTGGGCGCGTCCGGCGGCGAAAAACCCTATTCCTACGAATGGCACCGCTGCACTGTCGGAAATTCTTTCCTTATCGACATCCTGCCGTCCTGGCTGGAGAAATACCTGAAGAACGACCGGATCATCAGCACCGACGGTCCGGAGATTACGGTCGGAGGCACGACGGGCGGAGACTGGATGTACTACTGCATCGTACGCGACTCGGGCGACGGGAAGGAAAGATCGGAAGCCGTCGTGGCGGGCCCCCGCCTGCGCTTCACCCTGCAGCCTGAGAACGCCAGCCTTTACGGGAAGGAATCCGTCACGCTGAAAGCGAGCGCGGACGTCCGGGACCGGAAAGTTTCATACGTCTGGTACCGGGATGACGCGCAGATCGGGAATGCCGGGGAGAAAACCATTACCGTGAATACCGCCGGAAAGTATTACTGCGAGGCGAGCGACGGCTCGGACACCGTACGGTCCGAAACGGCCGTCGTGTACGACGAACCGGAGCCGTGGGTCAGAAGCGCGGCGGCGCCGGCTTACCTCCGGCCCGGCGAAACGACGGCGGAGATCAGCGTGACATTCCAGGCCGGCGTTCCCCCGGTGACCTGCGAATGGTACCTGGACGGGGAACTGCAGACCAGCTATACCAGCTATTCCGTCGTGGAGACAAAGGCTGAGTGGACGGCTCTCGATCTGGGAACATACGTCTTTCTTCTGACGGATTCCGCGGGAAACACCGCCTCCGGCACCGCGGAGGTGGAATACGATCAGCTGACAATCCTCGAGCAGCCGCAGGACGGCAAGGTGTCCAAGGACGGGGGAACATACACCCTCAGCGTGAAGGTCGGGGAGGAGGCCGCCGAGCCGGTCACCTATACGCTCTACCGGGATCAGGAGCCGGCGGGGACGCAGGTGAACGATCCGTCCTTCACGGTGGACCGGGCGGGAACCTACTCCATTCACATTTCGGACCGCTGGGGACGGTGGGCGGATTCCAGGGAAGCCGTCGTGAAAGAATATGATCCGACTTTCCGCATCATCGGGCAGACAAAGGGAGCGGTCATCCGGAACCATTCGACGAAGCAGAACGGCGAACGCGGAGTCAATCTGGTTGTAGGCGCAACCGGCGGAAAGCGGCCGTATCAGTTTTCGTGGTACCGGGACGGCAAGCTGGTGATGAAGAGCGATAAAAACAAGTATTTCGCCACGAAGCCCGGCAGATACATATGCCGGGTGACGGACGCGGAAGGCCGGAAGGTGTGGAGCAAGGAGATCCCGGTAATATACCGCGCGGACAAACCGGTCATCACGACGCAGCCGAAAGACGCGCTCATCGGCAAGACGGGTTACGCCACGCTGACGTGCACGGCGAAATCAGGCACGGGAAACGACAACGTGCTTTCATATAACTGGCAGAGAAAGGCCGGCGCCGGCTGGATCAGCGTCACCGCATCCGGAAAAACACAGAAGCTGAAACCGAAGAAGCCCGGAATCTACCGCTGCGTCGTAAAGGACAGAAAAACGGGACAGACCGCGGTCAGCAGAGCGGCGGCCGTCACGGAGAAGCTGAAGATCGCAAAGATCGGCTTAACGTACGTTTCGCCGCAGAACGTCCGTCTGACCGTCCTGTTCACGGGAGGCACGGGACCGTACACGATCCGCGTTTACAGGAAGGAAAAATACCAGGTTTACAATAAAGGCCAGTGGATCACCCGGAGCAGGGTATTGCAGGTCAAACACGTCGTGAAGCAGAACGAGGGCGGCGTGAGCGTCACGGTGCCGAGGAAGTACAAAACGGTCATACAGGGATACCAGGTGACGATGAAGGCCGAATACGTTATCAGGGTTTTCGACGCGGGCCAAGGGCTGGCGCAGAAAACGGTAAGCGTGAAATAACCGGGAAAGGAGTACCGCCGTGAAAAAAACACTGAT
>ONXY01000244.1 GCA_900321945.1 uncultured Eubacteriales bacterium
CAGTCCGCCATGTTGTTGCCGTAATCCCGGCGGTTCGCGACCGCGATCAGGACCGGCGCGTTGTAGCAGAAAACATAGCCGCCCTTTCTGGACGCGGCGACCGCGTGTCTGAGGCTGACGTAGGTATCCTCCGCGATCTCCATTTTCGCGAAGGCCTCTTCCGTCATCGCGGTCAGCCTCCGGATGGTCTCCCGGTTCCGGATCACCAGAAAATGGCAGGTCTGACTGTTGCCGCCGCTGGGCGCCTGTCTGGCCGCGTCCAGAATCAGGTCCAGCTTCTCCGTTTCCACCGGGTCGGGTTTGTAGTTCCGCGTGCTCCGTCTCGTGAGAATCGCCTGCAAAGCGTCCAAGCCGCTTCCGCCTCCTTCTGTCCTGCGTTGTATTTTTCCCGGTCCGGGTTCCGGAAAGCATCATATACCCTGAAGCTTACTCTAAGTCAAGGTCCGTTCCTCCCGGAAAAAACGTTCCGTCCGGAAATCCTTCCGCCGGGAAGGCCCTTCTGCCCGGAACCGTTGAAAACAAAGGTTTCTTCGCCCGTTCCCCCGCTTTCCGCGCGGCAGTCCGTTCAAAAAAAACAGGCCGGAACAAACAAATCTACTCTGAGTAGACAGGCGCGGTTTCCGCCATGGTATTCTTTGCCCGTACCAGGGGAAACACCCCGGACGGAAGGACGGCCGGAACCCGGCCTGAAAACAAAACCAGCCTTGCTGAGTAATGAAAGGAGTCATGAAAAATGATGTATCTCGGGTTTGATCTGGGCGATGGAGAAAGCTGCGTTCACTGGACTAAGGACGGCAGCGCCGGCATGGTCAACGTGATTCCGGTCAGCGGCCACGGAAGTTTTCTGACCGCGATCGGAAAGCTGGCGGGAAACACCATCGTAGGGCACACGGTGAAGGAAAATGAGGAAAGCGCCGAGGACGTGCACGTCTGCTTCAAGCGCCGCTTCCTGGAGCACGATCCGGAAACGGACCGGATCATTCAGGACTTCGCGCGGGGCGTGCTGGCCGAGCTGCGCAAAAACCCGGACATCGGGACCGCCGTGGACGATTCTGAAAACACCCGCTTCATCGTCGGCTGCCCGGCGGGCTGGAAGGAAGCGGACCGGGAACGCTACCGTCAGCTTCTGACGGAAGCGGGCATGAAGAACGTGAAAATCGTTTCCGAATCCCGCGCCGCTTTCGAGAACGCGCTCCACAGCACGGAAAACGCGATCGATCCGGATCTGGCGGGCCAGACCATGCTGATCATCGACATCGGTTCCTCCACGCTGGACTTCGCCTATGTGAAGGACGGAAACGAATACGCCGTCTCGACCATGGGAAACGTGCTTCTGGGCGGGGGCCTCATGGATGAGATGATCGTGCTCCGGTCCCTGGAGCTGCAGGAGCAGACGGCGCCCGGTCAGGTGCGGGAAATCCGCGAACTGATCGGATCCTCGGACGCGAAAAAGAGCCGGCTGATGCTGGCCGTCCGTGAAATGAAGGAAAACTACTTCCGGAACGAAGACCTGTTCCTGGAGAAAAACAGCAGTCTGGAGAAGACCGTAAAGCTGTTCGGCAACGGCAGAGTCTATCAGGTGAAGCTCACGCTTTCCCCGGAAATCGTGGAAAACTGGCTGATTTCCAGGCCGCACCCGCTGCTCAGCGGCCAGTCCTTCGAAACCCGTCTGCGGGACAGTCTGGTGTCCGTCTATGAGCAGACGAAGAAGCAGCAGGTCCCCGGTCTGGTGATCCTGACCGGCGGCGCGTCGCGGATGCACTTCTTCCAGGAACTGTGCCGCAGCCAGTTCCCTTCCTCCCGCATCATCATCAGCGACAACCCCGAATATGATATCTCCCGGGGCCTGGTGTTTGTAGGAAGCGTGGACGAAAACATGACGGCCTGCCTTCAGGATATCCGGTCCTATGTGGAGAGCGACGCGGTGGAGGAGATTATCGGATCCGCCGTGCCGGAGCTGGTCAGAAGTATCAGCCGGCCCATGACGGATTCCATCCTGACCGGCTGTGTGAAACCCTCCTTCCAGGCCTGGCGGAACGGGGAACTGGACACGCTCGACGATTTCGAGGCGGATACCGAGCGC
>ONXY01000091.1 GCA_900321945.1 uncultured Eubacteriales bacterium
GGGATTATCTGTATAATAAAACTGTTTCTGGAAATCATATCTGCCCGGCAAACCAGGGTTCGGGAAACAGCGGGAGGAGGTCCGTTTCATGTCAGAGCAGCAGGCTGAACAGCCGAAAGTAAAGCTTTTCCGGGAAAAAAGCCTCGAAGCCATAGAGTCTCCGGAATCATTGAACGATTACCTGCGGGTGACGTCTCCCGGCGTCTGGC
The DNA here is from genome assembly GCA_900321945.1 of uncultured Eubacteriales bacterium. Next base: position 210 of record ONXY01000091.1, read on the forward strand.
TGGTCATGGCGGCGGTGATCGCGCTGCTGGTCGGGGCGATCCTCTGGGGCGTCTTCGGTTCGATTCACAGCGAAATTCAGGCGGCCGTAGTCGTGGATGAGGACGGCTGCTGGTGCTACCTGCCTTCCGCCGCGGTGGAAGGCGCTCTGCGGCATGGATCCGTCGCCGTCGGCGGAGTGAGCTATGATCTGGATCCGGAAGCGGGGCTCACCAAAATGCTTCTCACGGAAGACGCGTCATCCCGCTTTCTGAAAGCAGGAAACCTGAACGTGGGAGACCTGGTTGCCAGGGTGGCGGTGGACGCGGATCTGAGCCGGGGAGTCTACACCGGCACGGTGGTCACCGAGGACCTGAAACCCATGTCTCTTCTGGTTCAGTAACGCTGTTGGACAGAAACAGGAGGTGAGCGGGATGGCGTGGATTGGCCGGAAAAAGGTTCCGCAGCCGGTGGAAAAGGGCATCGTCCGGGTACCCGTGGTCATGCAGATGGAAGCGCTGGAATGCGGCGCGGCGTCGCTGACCATGATCATGCATTATTATAAAAACTGGATTCCGCTGGAGCAGGCCCGGGTGGACTGCGGCGTCTCCATGGACGGAGCCAGCGCGAAAAACATTCTGGTTGCCGCCCGGAGCTACGGTCTGGAGACCAGCGCCTGGCGGGTGGATCCGGAAGTGCTGATGGAGGAGGGGCCCTTCCCCTGCATCATCCATTGGGGGTTCAACCACTTTGTGGTGCTCTGCGGATTCCAGGGAAAACAAGCCGTGCTGAATGACCCGGCCCGCGGCCGGGTAAAGGTGGAGTGGGAGGAGTTTGACCGGGAGTTCACCGGCGTCTGTCTCACTTTCAAACCCGGCGAAAATTTCGCTCCGTCCGGGAAGCCGAAGTCCGTTCTGTCCTACGCGAAAGAGCGGCTGAAAGGTTCCGGAACCGCGGTGGCCTTCGTCGTGCTGACCACCACGATTTCCTCCCTGCTGGGCATCATCAGCCCTGCGTTCGTCCGCACCTTCCTGGACCGTCTGCTGACGGGACGGAATCCGGAATGGCTGACGCCCTTCATGCTTCTGTACGTGCTGATGGCGGTGGTCAGCGTCACGGTCACGTGGATTTCCGTGGTCTATTCTCTCCGCATACAGGGAAAGATGGCCGCCTACGGCAGCGCCTCCTATCTGTGGAAAGTGCTGCGCCTGCCCATGCCGTTCTTTACCCAGCGGCTTTCCGCCGATATCGCGAACCGGCAGACGACGAACGCGTCCATCGCCGGCACTCTGGTGCGGACCTTTGCCCCGCTGGCCATTCAGGCCATGATGATGGTCTTTTATCTTGTGGTGATGATCCGGTACAGCCCCCTGCTCGCCCTGATCGGTGTGGGAGCGATCGTCCTGAACCTGCTGGTATCTTCGGTCGTGACATCAAAGCGCGTGAATATCACCCGGGTGCAGCAGCGGGACGAAGCGAAACTTTCCTCCGCGACGCTGAGCGGTATCAGCATGATCGAGACGATCAAATCCAGCGGCGCGGAAAACGGATTCTTCGGCCGGTGGGCGGGATATCAGGCCAGCGTCAACACCCAGTCCGTCGCCTATACCCGGCTGAGCCTCTTCCTCGGTTCCCTGCCGTCTGTGATTACCGCGGTGGCGAACATCACGGTTATGGGTCTGGGCGTGCTGCTGGTGATCCGGGGACAGTTCAGCGCCGGTATGGTCATGGCGTTCCAGGGCTTCCTCTCCTCCTTCATGTCCCCGGCTTCATCCCTGATTGAAGCGGGGCAGTCCATGCAGGAGATGACGACCCAGATGGAACGGGTCGACGACGTAATGAGCTATAAGGAAGACCCCTTCTTCAGCCCGCGGGAGAAGAACGAGGAATATCAGAAGCTGTCCGGAGCCATTGAGCTGAAGAACATTACCTTCGGGTATTCCCGGCTGGGCAAGCCTCTGATCACAGACTTCTCCATGTCGGTAAAACCGGGCCAGAAGATTGCCTTCGTCGGCCGGACCGGATGCGGAAAATCCACGCTGGCCAAGCTGATTTCAGGACTTTACAGGCCCTGGAGCGGAAGTATCACCTTTGACGGAAAAACGCTGGAGGAAATCGACCGGGTTGTCTTTACCGGATCCGTCAGCGTCATCGATCAGGACATCACGCTCTTCGAGGATACGGTGTCCCAGAACATTAAAATGTGGGATGATTCCATCGAGGATTTCGAAGTGACGCTTGCCGCGCGGGACGCGGGCATCTACGACGATATCGTAACCCGGGAGGGCGGCTTCTCCCACAAGCTGCTCGACGGAGGCCGGGATCTTTCCGGCGGGCAGCGTCAGCGGCTGGAGATCGCGCGGGCCCTCTCCCAGGATCCGACGATCTGCATTATGGACGAGGCGACGTCAGCCCTGGACGCGCGGACGGAGCATGAGGTTATCCAGTCCATAAACAACAGGGGAATCACCTGCATTATCATCGCCCACCGTCTGTCCACCATCCGGGACTGCGACGAGATCATCGTCCTGGATAAGGGTAAGATCGCGGAGCGCGGCACGCATGACGAACTTTATGCGCTGGGCGGCATGTACGCAAGTCTGGTCAGCAACGAATAATGGAAGGAGGGAGAACGCGTGGGCTGGTTTGACGATCAGATAGAGTACCGGAAAAAGCATGAACGGGAGCTGCTGAGCGACTCCTTTGAAAACATTGCCCGCTCCGTCACGGGACGGAGAGTCCGCAGCGTCCTGGAGGATCAGGCGGACGTGAGCGACGCCGTCTCCGCCCTGCTGCGCCACATGGGCGTAAAGGAAAAGGAAGTTCCGCCGACGGTGAAAGGTCTGCGGGACCGGCTGGATTATCTTCTTTCTTCCACGGGCATTCTCTACCGTGAGGTTATCCTGTCAAAAGGCTGGCACCGGGACGCCATGGGTCCCATGATCGCTTCCCTGAGGGAGACGGGCACTGTCGTTGCCGTGCTGCCCTCGACGATGGGCGGTTACGAGTACATGGATCCCGCGTCCGGAAAAAACGTCCGGATCAACGCGAAGACCGCCCGGGAGATCAGCGAGGAAGCTCTCTGTTTTTATCGTCCTCTTCCGCCCCGGGAGCTGAAGCTCCGGGATCTGCTCCGGTTTATGCTCAGCTGTCTGACCACCCGGGATCTTGTCAGCTTCATTGAGGCGTCCCTGGCCATCGTTCTGCTGGGTCTGCTGACGCCGAAGCTGAACCAGATTCTGACGGGTACGGTTGTCGCAAGCGGCAGCGTGCGGCTGCTCGTTGCGGTGGTTTCCTTCCTCCTGTTCGCCACGGTGAGCGGTCTGCTTCTGACAATCATCCGGTCCATGCTGCTGGCGCGGATCCGGTATAAGCTGAGCGTGAACGTCAA
>ONXY01000146.1 GCA_900321945.1 uncultured Eubacteriales bacterium
GATCGTCTCGGGCGAGATCAGGGTCGATCAGGCCGCCCTCAACGGCGAGACCGAGGAAGCGAAGAAGATTCCCCTCTCCGGGTCGGAAACGTACGATATCAAGGACCTGGTCAATCTCCACTACGCCTACCGCGGAACGGTGGTCTGCGGCGGCGAGGGCTATATGGAGATCAAGGTCGTTGGCGATAAAACGCTGTTCGGCGAGCTCGCCCTCGAAGTGCAGGAGGACACCCGCGAGACGCCCCTGCAGGTCAAGCTCGGCAAGCTGGCGAACCAGATTTCCACCTTCGGCTATATCGGCGCGATCGCCATCGTCGTGGGAATCCTCGCGAAAACCTTCATCTCGGGCAGTATGCCCTCCGACTTCGCGGGCTGGGTTGTTCTGCTGATCGACGCGATCACGGTGGCCGTCACCATTATCGTCTGCGCCGTGCCCGAAGGCCTTCCGATGCTCACGTCCATTCTGCTGAGCTATCAGAGCCTGCGGATGGCGAAGGACAACGTTCTGGTCCGGAAGATCAACGGCCTGGAGACCGCCGGAAGCCTGAGCATTCTGTTCAGCGACAAGACCGGCACGATCACCGAGGGCCGGCTTTCCGTCGTGGAGCTGGCGACCGGAAACGTGCGGAAGTACTCCAGCCTTCAGGAGATGCACGACAACCTGAAGATGGACGTCATCACCGGCATCGGCGTCAACAACAGCGCCTCCGCGAGCAACGGGGCTATCATCGGCGGCAACAGCACGGACCGCGCGCTCATGTCCTTCCTGATGGACAGCAAAGTTACGGATCAGGTCGGCAAGGCGGACGTGCTCCATTTCGACGCCTTCAACTCCGCGAAGAAGACCTCCAGCGTCACCATCACCAGCGGCGGGAAGTCCGTGACGTACGTCAAGGGCGCCCCCGAGCGCATCCTGGACCGCTGCAGGACCTATATCGACGAGAACGGACAGGTCAAGCCGCTCGTCGAGATGAACTACCTCGTGTCCTATATCGACAGCCAGGCCGGCCGCTCCATGCGCCTGCTGGCCGTGGCCAGGACGGACGGCGAGGACAACGGAAAGAACGATCTGACGCTGATCTGCGTCCTCTCCATCCGTGACAACGTCCGGAAGGAAGCCGCCGACGCGATTCACGAGGTTCAGAACGCCGGGATCCAGGTCGTCATGGTTACGGGCGACCGCAAGGAGACCGCCGTCGCCATCGCCAAAGAGGCGGGCCTGCTGAAGGAAAAGACCGACGTGGCCCTGACCAGCGCCGAGATGGCGGAGAAGAGCGACGAGGAGCTGAAGAAGATCATTCCCGACCTGCGGGTGGTCGCCCGCGCGCTGCCCACGGACAAGAGCCGCCTGGTCCGCCTGGCCCAGGAGCTGGACATGGTCGTCGGCATGACCGGCGACGGCGTGAACGACTCGCCGGCCCTGAAGAAGGCGGACGTCGGATTCGCGATGGGCTCCGGCACGGAGGTCGCCAAGGAGGCCGGCGACATCACGATTCTGGACGACAATTTCTCCTCCATCGAGAAGGCCATTCTGTACGGCCGGACGATGTTCAAGAGCATCCGCAAGTTCCTGATCTTCCAGCTGACGGTCAACGTCGCCGCGGTGCTGACCTGCTTCCTGGCGCCGCTGCTCGGCGAGAACACGATCATGACCGTGATCCAGCTGCTGGTGGTCAACCTGGCCATGGATACGCTGGCCGCCATCGCCTTCGGAAGCGAGCCCGCCCTGAAGGAGTATATGCAGGATAAGCCGGTTCCGCGTCAGGAGAGCATCGTGACGAAGAAGATGCTGACCGAGGTGATCATCTCCGCCCTGTTCATCACGGCCGCCTGCCTGTGCATCCGCTTCCTGCCCGCCTTCCGGAACTGGTTCGATCCGCAGGTCGCCGCCGACCACGTCCGGGTCTATCTCAATTCCGCCGTGTTCGCGACCTTCATGATGGCCATCACCTTCAACGGCTTCAACGCCCGGACCGAACACATGAACGTCTTCGAGCACCTGGGACGGAATAAAAACTTCCTGCTGGTCATGGGCGCTCTTCTGATCGTCCAGTTCGTCTTCATCTCAATCGGCGGCGACGTCCTGAGCGTCACGCCCCTGAACGCGAAGACCTGGATCATCTGCCTGATCACCGCTTTCCTGATCATCCCGATCGACATGATCCGGAAAGCCGTCATGAAAAAGTAAGGAGGGTTCAAAATGGCTGTCTGTCTGAAAAAAGGTCAGAAAGTGGACCTGACCAAGGGAAATCCCGGTCTCCGGAAGATCACGGTGGGCCTCGGCTGGGACGTGAACCGCTACGACAGCGGAGCGGACTTTGACCTGGACGCCTCCGCGTTCATGCTCGGCGCGAACGGAAAAGTGACGCGGGACGAGGATTTCATTTTCTACGGCAACGGAACGCATCCGTCGGGCGCCGTGGTTTACGGCGGGGACAACCGCACCGGAGCGGGCGAGGGGGACGACGAGCAGATTCACGTCGACCTTCAGCAGATTCCCGCGAACATCGAGAAGATCGAATTCACCGTCACGATCTACGAAGCCGCCGAGAGAAGGCAGAACTTCGGCCAGGTCAGCAACGCCTTCGTCCGGATCCTGGACGACGTGACCGGCCAGGAGCTGATCCGCTACGATCTGGAGGAGGATTTCTCCATTGAGACGGCGGTCGTCGTGGGCGAGCTGTACAGGCATAACGGCGAATGGAAGTTCAACGCGGTCGGAAGCGGCTATCAGGGCGGGCTGGAAGCGCTCTGCGCCGCCTACGGAATTCAGACCTGAACATTATCGGATATAAGGAGGAAAGCACCATGTCTGTCAATCTTCAGAAGGGTCAGAAAATCAGCCTGAAAAAAAGCGACGGCAGCGGCCTGAAAAAGGTCATGGTCGGACTCGGATGGGACGAGGCGCAGCCGGCGGCCACCGGGTGGCGCGCGCTTTTCGCCTCGAAGCCCCAGGATATCGACTGCGACGCGTCCGTCATCCTCTGCGGCCAGGACGGAAAGATCGTGAGCAAAAACGCGAAGGAAACGGTGGTCTATTACGGCAACCTGAAGCATCCCAGCGGCGCCGTGACGCATCAGGGCGACAACCTGACCGGCGGCGGCGAGGGGGACGACGAGCAGATCATGGTCGATCTCTCCCTGCTTCCCGCCAACGTGTACAAACTGGTTTTTGTGGTCAACATCTACGACGCCAACGTCCGGAAGCAGCATTTCGGCATGATCCGGAACGCGTTTATCCGCCTGGTGGATCTGGGCGGCGGAAGGAACGAGATCTGCCGCTTCAACCTGACGGACGACTACAGCGGAATGACCGGCATGGTCGTGGGCGAGATTTACAGGCATGACGGCGAATGGAAATTCAACGCCATCGGCCAGGGCGTCGCGGACGCGAGCCGGGTCACGAAGCTGATTGAAATGTACCAGTAACCCTCAGGGTTTTAAAATTTAAAAACAAGGAGGAACGGATCATGGCAATCAATCTTCAGAAGGGTCAGAAGGTCAGTCTGGACAAGGGCGTAAGGCTCGCGCTGGTGGGCCTCGGATGGGACACCAACAAGTACGACGGCGCGGCGGACTTTGACCTGGACGCGTCGGCGTTCCTGCTCGGAGCGAACGGCAAGGTCCGGAAGGATTCCGACTTCATCTTCTACGGCAATCTCCAGAGCGACGACGGCTCGGTGACGCATACCGGCGACAGCCTCGAGGGCGGATCCGGCGGCGACGACGAGACCCTGTTCATCGACTTCAGCAAGGTGCCCGCCGACGTTCAGAAGATCGCCATCACGGTGACCATCTATGAGGCGCAGGAGAGGGGCCAGAACTTCGGACAGGTTTCCAACGCCTACGTGCGGGTGGCGCGCCGCTCCAGCGAGAGCGACACCGTCGGCAAGGAAGAGCTGCGCTACGATCTCGGCGAGGAATTCTCCATTGAGACCGCGCTGGTGGTCTGCGAGATTTACAGGAACGGAAACGACTGGAAATTCAACGCGGTCGGAGCCGGATATCAGGGCGGACTTTACGCGCTGTGCAAGAGCTATGGTGTGAATGTCTGACGCGAAGCTTTCATCCCGGGCATTTGATCTGTCGAAAAAAGAAGAGCAGAGACATTCACACCGTCTGTGAGTGTTTCTGCTCTTTCTTCTTAAACAGGATAAGGAATGAGGTCCCATGAACGGAAGCAGGAAAAAGATCCGGATCGCGTTCAACGCGCCCGCGGTCGTGACCTTCGCGGCCGTCTGCGCGGCCGCTCAGCTGATCAGCGTCCTGACCGGCGGAGCGAGCAACACCGCCGTTTTCAGCGTATACCGGTCGTCCCTTCTCAACCCGCTGACCTACGTCCGGTGCGTATGCCACGTTTTCGGCCACGCCGACTGGAATCATCTGATCGGGAACATGATGTACATTCTGATTCTCGGCCCGATGATCGAGGAGAAGTACGGAACGTCCAATACCGTTTTCGTGATGGCCGCGACGGCCGTGGTCACCGGCATCGTCAGCATGGTGTTCTTCCCCGGCGTCAGGCTGCTCGGGGCGAGCGGCATCGTGTTCGCGTTCATCCTGATCGCCTCCATTACGGAGACGGAGGACGGCGCGATTCCGGTCACGTTTATTCTGGTCGCCCTGCTGTATATCGGCCAGCAGATTTATCAGGGAATCTTCGTGAAGGACAATATTTCCCAGATGGGTCATATCGTGGGCGGAATCACCGGCTCCGTGCTGGGGTTCGCCATGCGGAAAAACGGGAAGAGCCGGTATTGAGATCAGAGGTGCGGACATGCTGAGCAGAGTGGATGCAGTATCGAAGGACGACGTGTTCCTCCCGCTCTCGCGCCGGAAGGAGAGGGGCGTGTATTTCCTGCGCCTCGACGGATACAGCGAAGCGGTGAAGCAGTATATCTGGCGGTATCATGAAGAGGCGCGGCAGAGAGGCGCCATCGTTGAAAACCAGTTCAGCAACCCGGACGACCGGCAGCTGAGCTATTATTCCGACGTCCTGGGAACCGCGTTCCAGCCCAACGAGGCGTTTGTGTCCGCCGCGCTCCGGAAATGGATGCCGCGCATGAGCGACCGGAACCGGGCGGAGTTCGCGTCGGCGGTCTGCTGGCAGTTCGGGGAAATGAAGGCGGCCGGCAAGAACGAAAACATTCAGAAGAACGTCTACATCAAGATGATGTGCTGGCTGTATTACCGGTTCGAAAGGCTGATGCCCTTCCTCGGGGACGACGCGCCGCCCAAGATTCTGTACGAGGGGAACAGCATCACGAATCACGAGCTGGTTTTTCTCCGGATCCTTTCCTCCATCGGAACGGACATCCTCCTGCTTGAGGAAAAGAACGACGACGCCTATCTCCGGCTGGATCCCGCCTCCCGCTGGTCCCAGAAGATCGCGGAAGCCGGGACGGGGCCCTTCCCGCCGGATTTCTCCCTGAAAAGCCTCCGGAAGGCGATGGCGAATCAGGCGGCCGCCGCTCCGGCCCGGCCTCCCGTCCCGCCGGCCCCGGCGGGGCCCGCCCGGGGAAACGCGCCTTCCGCTCCGCCGCGGAGCGTGCCGCCGCAGCCGGTTCAGCGCCCGTATACCGCTCCGCCGCGGCCCGCGCAGCCGCAGCGCCCGAATCCCGCCGCTCAGCGGCCCGCGCCGCCGCAGCGGATCGACGTGGAGAGCCGCTTTCCGGCTCCGGCCCGGTCCGCCTGCACGAACGCCTGGATGAAGGAAGCCGATATCGGCCAGATCCTTCTGCCCCCGGCTGTGCGGGGGGACGATCACAGGCTCTTCTACAACGCGTTCATCCGCGTCACCGGCGTGAAGGACAAGCTGACCTACCTGAACGAGCTGTACCAGCTGTATCAGAACCTGAAGACCAACGGGCGGAAAACGCTGGTCGTCGACGGGGCCGTCGCGGTTCCGGAGCCGGAGGAGCTGCAGAAAATCAGGCGGAGGAACTACAGATCGGCGGACGAGCTGATCGTGGATCTCGCCGGGAACCTTCCGGCCTGCGCGCAGACGGAGCTGCAGCGGTCCATTCAGCGCGCCTTCATCCGCGTGATCCGGGAAGCCGCGGCCTCGGAGAGCAACCTGAACCGGCTGACGGTGACCGCCGTCTATATTCTGTGCTGGATTCTGAGATACCAGAGCCAGCTGTTCCAGGGCTGGAAGGAAACAGACGTCCCGTGCTTCATCAAGATGGGCGGATGCGAAAGCGTTCAGGAGGCCCTGTACGTGAAGTTCCTCTCCATGCTTCCGGTCGACGTGCTCGTGCTGGCGCCGAACCTGAACCAGGTCTGTCAGCTGAAATCCGATCAGCTTCTGGAAATCGCGGGAACGGAATCGCTGCCGGTGACGAAATTCCCGAGGCAGAACGGAAACCTGCAGATGCGCACGGTCGCGGCGCACGCCGAGGAGGACCTGACGTCCATTCTGTACACGGAGACCGGGATCTACCGGAACAGGCAGTTCAGTCAGGCCGAGACGATCACGCTGCAGACCACGTTCGACGAGATCTTCATTCTCTGGGATCAGGAGCTGAAATTCCGTCCGAATTTCAGCACCGGCACGGGGATCGCGAACATTCCGGTGATCTTCGCCAAAATATCGGGGGTCGAGGAGGGAAAAACCCTCCCGTACTGGCAGAAGGTAAAGACGCTGAAAGACGCCGGAGACACCCTGCTGATCAGGGAGATGCCCTTCATCCAGCCCGGGGACAGCAACCGCTTCCAGCCGCTGGCCGTCAAGGGCATCAAGAACGAACGGATCCGGAAGGACGAGATCAGGGCGGCCCGGCAGTATCCCTTCGGCCTCCTGCGGGAGGAGATGCAGGAGCATATTTTCGACAAGCTTCAGCAGATGCTCGATCAGAGGCTGATCCGGGGCACGTTCGAGAACGGAACGGAATACACGGTCCTGTCCACGGTCCTGAACATGAAAAAAGAGCTGATCCGGATGATCCAGGGTTTCGATTTCACGAAAAAGAATCCGAAGATCGTCGCGATCAACACCCGGGATCAGTCCCCGTCCCTGGAGGACGCGATCCTGCTGACCTTCCTCAACAAGCTCGGTTTCGATATCGCGCTGTTCATTCCGACCGGGTATCAGACGATCGAGCGGTTCCTGAACGACAATTATCCCGTGGAACACCAGATCGGCGATTACATGTATGATCTGAGCGTTCCGGATTTCGACACCCTTCCCGCCGCAAAAGGCCGTAACTGGCTGAATAATATGTTAAGGAGAGGATTCTGAAATGGCTATGAACTTCAACAGACCCGCCCAGCAGACGCAGACGGCGGCCCCCGCCCCGGCGCAGACCATGGATATCGTGGAGGTGAAACCCTATGATATCGCCGCGGACCGGGAGGAGACAAGCAGGGCGCTGGCGCACTCGCCGGAGGTGGAGGCGCTGACCGCCCAGATCGACGTGAGCAATCCGGACACGATCACGTCCTTCGGCGCCCAGTCCGCCGAGGAGATCTCCAAGGCTTCCGACCTCGTCCTGCGGAGCATGAACATGTCGCAGATCGACGAGACCGGCAAACTGCTGACGACCCTCGGAAAGATCATGGATCAGTTCGACATCAACGAGATCCGTGAAAACCCCTCGCTGTTCGGAAAGCTGTTCGGAAACATGCGGAAGCAGCTGGACAAAATCCTCGCGAAATACAACACCATGGGCGACGAGGTGGACAAGATCTATATCCAGCTGAAGCAGTA
>ONXY01000471.1 GCA_900321945.1 uncultured Eubacteriales bacterium
GCCGCGAATACCGCGGATTCGGAAAAGGAGTGGCTCTTCGTCCGGGATATGCCGCCGGATGAAAACGGACTGATCAACGAATGGTATCAGGTTTCCAGGGAGCAGTTTGAGGCCGAAGCGCTGCCGAGGATGATCGCCTTCTCGGAGGGAAAGGATCTGCCGGCGGGATATGTTCCGGAAACCTTTCTGTTTCTCTGGGACGACGGCCGGATCGTCGGCCAGTTCAGAATCCGTCATTATCTGTGCGAGTCCCTGCGGACCGGCGCCGGGCATATCGGTTACTGCGTCGGCAGGGATTTCAGAGGCCGCGGATACGGAACGGAAGGCCTGAAGCTGGCGCTGGAGGCCGCCGGGAAGATCGTCCCGGAAGACGAAATCTTTCTGCGGGTGAACAGGGATAACCCTGCCTCCCTGCGCGTGATGCTGAAAAACGGCGGACGGATCGTCTCAGAGGACGCGGAAAAGTTCTACGTCCGCATTCCCAATCCCGGCAGGCGCGGAACCGCTGCGCCGCCGCGGGAACCGTAAAGGCGGTTTCCGGGCTGATCATTCCGCGGCCTCCCGGTCCAGCCATTTTTCCAGCAGAACGAGGCGCACGCCCGGAATGCCGTTGAACACGGTGGGAACGACGGCGGTCTCTTTGTATCCGAGGCGGCGGTACATCGCCCGCGCGGTCAGGTTGCGCTCGTTCGTATCGATGCGCAGTTCCCTGCAGCCGTGCTCCAGCGCGTATGCCTCGTAGAAGCGGACGAAGCTCCTGCCGCGTCCCGCGCCTCCGGCTCCGGGCGAAATCACAAGCGTATGCAGCACGCATACCCGATCGTCCGCCTCCTCATGCTCCCACGGGGCGAAACCGTACGCGTCCGGCTGGATCTGATTGATAATCCCGGATCCGAGAACGGCGCCGTCCTCCTCCAGCACAAAAAGATCGCCCCGCTTCAGCGCGGCCTCCGCCGTGGAGCGGACCGGGTAGACGTCCCGCTTCCATCCCACGGTAACGAGGCCGGCTTCCTCCGCCCGGTGCATCTCGTCGTAGATGCCCGCGACAGCGTCCAGATCCGCCCCGGCCGCTTTACGGATCATTTTATTCACGCCCCCCGTTCCGGACCCTTTTTTTCAGCGTCCGGGAATACCGCCCGTCCCGCTCCGGGTCCTCCCGGATTATACCAGAATAAGGAGCCCGGAAAAAGACAGGAAAGCGTCCGGCGGGCCGGAAGCCGTCGGACGGAATGACGTCCGCAGTAAAACGCCGCCGGGGAAATACTCTCCGGCGGCGTTATCGGGACGGCGGTTTGTCCCGTCCTGTTTTCCTTACCTGTTCTGTTCCAGGATGCTTTTTACGGCTTCCGTGAATTCCTTCTCCTCCATCTGCGCGTACAGCGCGATATACATTCCGTCCTGCCGGTATACCGCGATCCGGTTCCCGGATTTCGTGTCGTATGCCAGCCTGACCTCCTTCCCGGCTATCCGCTGTTCCCCCTGAACCGCCGAATACGCGGCCGGTTCAAAATCCGTGACGGCGGCGTTCAGTTCCTGTTTTCCCTTTTCCAGGAAAACCATGGTCTCGTGCAGCGTCGTCCCGCCCTGAACAAACTCGTCCGCCGTTCCGCCCGTTATGTTCCACCCGGGAAACAGCGTCTCCGGATCCGCGGCGAAAGGCCCTTCCGTCTGCTGAACCATTTCCGTTTTCTGCGCGCTGGTGGCCGTGATAGCCTCCACGCTGATCTGATCGAAACGGTATCCGGCGGAATTCATATTCAGCCCGACCGCGAGCAGCAGCGCCGCGGCGGCCGCCGCGCCGGCGGCCGGAATCCAGCGGCTGATTCTCCTCTTTTCCCCGCGTTCCGCCTCCTTTATCCTGAGCCTCCGGTTTTCCTCCAGCATCATCCGAAGCGTCTCGTCCGCCTTTTCACGGGAAAGATGAATCTCATCCATCTCCCGCTGATAGGCCGATCTCTTTTTCTCCGTCATGTTATCTTTCCCTCCAGCTCTTTCCGCAGCCTGTCCCGTGCCCTGGAAAGCCTTGTCTTGACATTCTGTTCGGACATTTTCAGCGTCAGGGCGATCTCCCGGACCGGCATCTCCTCGTAGTAGAACAGATGGATCACGGTCCGGTAGTTGTCCGGAAGCTTTTCCACGGCTTCCTGAACCACCTCGTCGTAGAGATGATCCGGATCGTCCGCTCCCGGATAGCCTCCGGGATCCGCCGGCTGAAGGCCTGCGCCGTCGGATTCCTTGTACAGGGCGTCGTCGTACAGAACCGTCAGTTTGATCCACAGGCTGCGGTAGTGCTTATGGCACGCGTTCTGGGTAACCCGGATCAGCCAGGCTTTCAGGTGCGCTTCGCTGCGGATCCGGTCCGAATATTTCACCAGCGCCATGAACACGTCCTGCTGAATGTCTTCCGCCTGCGCCCGGTTCTTCGTCTGAACCAGCGCGATCCGGTAGACCATATCCGAATAGTCGGTATACGCTTTCGTCAGCTCGGCGTCGGTCATTCTCGTTCCGTTGATGGTAATCCCCCCGCTCCGGATGGTTTTCAGCAGGGAAAACTATACCATGACGGAGCCGCTTTCGCAAGTCCGCGGTACCGGAGGCGCGGAACGGCCGGCCCGGAAACCGCTTCCGGCGTCAGCTCACCGAGGAAGCGGGAATCCAGGCGCGCAGGATATGTCCGTCCGTATGGTAGCACTCCGCCAGGTAATAACCGTTCTCGTAACCGATCAGCGCCACCTGGTTCCCCCGGTAAAGATCCCTGTCGCCGTAGGCGGCGTAGAGCGTGCCCGGGCCGAAGCGGGGCGTGGTCGTCCCGGTAACGGTTCCGTATCCGATAAAGGAGCCGGAATCGGCGTCCGGCAGGCTGGCCAGCTGGCGGGAGCTGATGTTCAGCCGTTTCGCCCCCGTCCAGGCCCTGCGGTAGCCGCCTCCGTAGGAGAATTCGATTTCCACCCACAGTACTCCGCCGTTATCGTAGGCCTTCGCGAGCGCGGTCACATAGCTGCCCTTCATCTTATAGGAGCCGCAGCCTGTGTACGAGGTGGACGGACCGCTCCGGGTCGCCAGATCCTCGATCAGCTGAACCCTGATCCCGCCGGTATTCGCGCCGCGGTTATCCGGTATGCTGTATCCGCCGGCCAGGGCTCCGGAAAGGGTCATGCACAGCAGTGTGATCGTCAGGAAGGCGCAGATCGTTTTTTTCATCTTTTCTTCTCCTTTCAGCGGCGGCCTTATGACCGCTTTCACCAGTAATATCCGGTCCGCCGCGGAAAGGTTACACTCTTCCTTCCCTTTCCTTCTCTTTTTCCGTTTTCTTTTTCGGCGCGCCTGCTGCCGGAACGCGCCGGGACAGAGAAAAAAGACGGGCGCGCGGCCCATGATCCTGAAAGCTCAGGATTCATGGATGCCGCGCGCCCGTCTGTTTTCATAAGTCCGGCGCGTGCGCGCTTCCGGCGCGGAGCCGGAAGCGGAGCGGATTACTGATATCCGTCCTTCTGCATGCAGTCCCAGATGTATCTTGTGATCCGGCGTCCGATATTCACGTTAGCCTCAGGCGCTTCCGCGACGATGATCGCGTCCGCCCGGTCCTGATAATTCAGATAAACCGGTCCGCCGCTGTTTCCGGCCACTTCGTCCGCGTTGAACAGCATCAGGTTGTCGTCATAGGCCGCGGCCCATCCGAAGCCGTACTTCAGCTTGTTGTCGCGGTATCCGGCCACGGTGTAGTACCGGGTGTTGATCTCGCTGTCGGAAGCGATA
>ONXY01000003.1 GCA_900321945.1 uncultured Eubacteriales bacterium
CCCTCGATCAGGTAGTAGAACCCCATGTATTCCAGCACTTTCGCCGGATCCCGGACCCCTTCCTCCTCCACGCTGGCGTAGAGCGCGGACCATTTGGCGCAGAACTCGGAGTTCACCTCGAGAATCGGCATGAAATTGTTCGCGAAGGCGAAAGAACGCCCCCGGGAGACGGAGCCGACGACCCGGTCCAGGGGGATGGCCTGAATGCCGAGGGACTGATGGTCCAGGGAGTTGAGAGCGGGCACCTTCTCCTCCAGAACGGGCAGATAGGGATCCCGGTTGTCGTGAATGGCCTGCGAGTAGGCCTTCAGTCCTTTCTGACGGGCCCGGATGTAGTACTTGATATCCATTGCTTTGTCCTTTCTGCGCGGATGTCTGCGCCGCGGTTCCGCGGCGGGAAAACGGGTCAGCGCGTGAGTTCGTACATCATGATTCCCGCGGCGACCGCGGCGTTCAGGGATTCCGCCCCTCCCCGCATGGGCAGGCGGAGGCGGTGGGTGGCAAGGCGCCGGATGGCTTCGGACACGCCGTTTCCTTCGTTTCCGACGACCAGAACCAGCCGTTCCCCCACGCCGCGCCGTTCGTAAAAGGGCTCTCCGTCCAGCTGGGACGAAAGAACGGAGAATCCGTCCCGCTTCAGCTCCTCCAGCCGGTCCGGCAGGCTTTCGGGAAAAGCGAGGCCCAGACGGAAAACGCTGCCCATCGTGGCGCGGAGAACCTTCGGAGAGAAGACGTCCGCGCAGTCCGGGCTCAGGATGGCCCCGTCGAAGCCGGCGGCGTCGGCGGTGCGTAGAATCGTGCCGACGTTGCCGGGATCCTGCAGCCCGTCCAGAGCGACGAACCGGCCGCCCGTCAGGGGAACCGGACGGGGCCGCACCACGGCGGCCGTCCCCTGGGGGGTCCGGACGTCGCAGACGGCGGAAAACACATGCTCCGGAAGCCGGAAGACCGGAAGATCCTCCGGCAGGCCGGCGGGGAGAACGCGGTCCTCCCGGAGAAGAAGCGCCTCAAGCGGGAAGGAGGAGCGGAGCGCCTCCTCCACCATGCGGTCCCCCTCCACAAGGAAGGTTCCGTGCTCCTTCCGGCCCTTCGCGTCCTTCAGGGAGCGCCAGGCCTGAACGCGGGGATTCTTCAGGGACGTGATCACTTCAGCGTTCAAAGGGCAGATTCCTCCTGAATCATATTCAGCAGATGGGACAGGCAGGCGGTCAGCGCCGGATAGGGCCGGCCGGACTCCCGCCCGCCGAAAGCGGCCTGAACCGCCTGGGAGAGCAGCATGCGGCCGTAAGGCGTCAGCGGATCGTACGAGTTCGCGGCGAAAACGCCGGGGAAGAGCAGACCGGCTTCGGCGGGGAACTCCCGGAGGAAGCGCGCCAGGAACTCGGGCATCAGTTCCTCCGGCCGCAGCGCCATGGCCGCGGGGGCCTGCGCGGGGCGGGGAAGCGAGGCTGAAACGTCCCGCATCACGGAGAGCCCCACCGGGATCTCCATTTTTTTCTCCGCCGAGAACAGAAGGTTCAGGGAGGAAACCCGGGGATTCCGGAACATGGTCAGAATCTTCCAGAGGGAGGTTTTGACGGGCAGGCTCAGGGATTCCATCAGCGCCGAGCCCCGACCCGCCAGGAAGAGCGTCATGGATTCCGGCAGGAAATCGTTTTTCTGCGGATCCGCGGAAATCTGCAACAGCGTCAGGCCGCTGATCATCATCAGGAAGCTGAAATGCAGCAGCAGCAGCGCGCCGGTCCGGCCCGGAACGCCTTCGGCCCTCCGCGTGGCGAGCGCCTGCAGCAGCACGGGAAAATAATCGGCGGTCATGGCGTCCAGCCCGTACCGGGCCTGGCGGAGAGCGGCCGGATCCCGGGCGGCCTGCGCCAGCAGGGCCCGCAGGCCGAGAAGATCCTGCTGAAACGCCCCGTCCTCCACAAAACCGAAATCCTCGGCGAGAACCGCGGGACGCCGGAGCAGGGCGGGCAGCAGGACGTTATGCACGCCCAGGGGCAGCTGGCAGGCCCGGACGGCCTGATCCCGCCCCCGGAGGAAAAGCGCCAGGTCCGCCGTGTCCGCCCCCAGATCCAGCGCCATGAAGCCGGAGCGGGTCTCGTCGGGAGCGCAGAAGCGGAAGTAGCTTCCCAGCGCCGCGCTTTCCGAGGCGAAGGCCGCGGGCGGCGCCTTTTCCGGAAGGGGAAGGCCGCTTTCCAGGCGGACCTCCTCCGCGACGGAGCGGAGGAGAGCGGCCAGACGCTCCCGCCCCTCCGGGGCCATCTCGTCCGGAACGGACGCGCGCCAGCCCAGGGAGGACGCGCCTCCGCAGCGGGCCTCCAGCGCGGCCATCAGCATGACCTGATGCAGGTACAGCCGGCCGGCGCGGCCCTTTTCCCCGTTCCACTTCAGGTCGGTGTAGAGGGCGTCGGGCGATATCTCCAGCACGTCCCGGAGGGAGGAGGACATAAAGACGGCGGCGTCCCGGAAGGGAAGATCCGCGTCCCCGAGGCTGTTGCGGAAGATGCGGAGCGCTCCGGGCAGCAGCGCCGTGACCGGCACGGCGGGCAGGAACTCCCGCCAGAGCAGCGCGTCCGAAGACGCGGGGTTTCTCAGAAGGGTCCGCATCCGGACCGGCCCCTGCATGGGCCAGCGGACGCCTCCGCTCTCCAGCACCACGGAGGTGGCCGCGGCGCCGAAATCCAGGCAGGCGGTCCAGTCCCCGGACCGCGGAAGCTCCGGCGGGGGAAGCAGGTTGGGCACGGCGCCGGCGGAAAGCCCCCGGTACGTCAGAAGGAAGCACAGGGGGAAGCCCTCCGTTCTCAGCACCCAGCGCCGGTCCGCGCCTTCCAGCGGCGCCTCGGCCTCCGGGGAAAGAACGGTGAAGACGAAATCCTCCGGCCCGTGGGCATAGGAGAAATAAGCCCGCCAGTCCTCCGGCGCGAAGGGGAGGGAAGGCCAGACCGCGAGCGTCGGCATATCGTGGGCGTAGAGAAGCAGCTGTTCCTCACCGGAATAGACGCGGATCAGCCGCAGCGTAAAGGCGCCTTCCAGCGTCAGCGTCACGCGGACGCCGCCGCTTTCGGGCTCAAAGGAAAGGAAACCGTCCTGAATCAGACTCTGCCCCCGCGGCGTACGGCACAGAACGCGGGCGAAATCCGGACTCAGGGGCGGGAGCGCGGCATCCGGAGCGGGTTCCGGCGGCGTTTCCGGCGCGCTTCCGTCCTCTCCGGCCGTTTCGGGCGTGGCGGAGGCGGGAGAGCCTGAGCCTTCATCCGGAGCGGGGGCAGTCTCTCCGGCGGCGTCCGCCGGCTTTCCCTGCCTGCGCAGGACGCAGAGGGAGGACAGCAGATGATCCCCGAGAATTTCGCCTCCCCGGGCCGGGAACAGGGTCAGCCGGTCGCTGAAGGGCTGCAGGGCCGCGGAGGCCAGCTCCGGGCCCAGACACTCGGTCAGAATCGTCAGAACCGAGGCGGAACGGGTATCCCAGGGCCAGGTCAGCGCGGTCTCCGTCTCTTCGACCGGCTGCAGGGCTTCCTCCAGGACGGCGCGGGCCTCCTGAACGGCCCCGGGTTCCGCGGCGGGATAACGCTGAAGAAGCTCCCGGATCCCTTCCGCCAGCGCCTCGTGGTAATCATCCGAGGAGCGGAGAAGAAGAGCGCATTCCGCTCCGAGGGAGGAGAGAAGCGTTTCCTCCTCAGGCAGGCGGACGCTTTCCAGAAGCCGGGCGGCGCTTTCCCGGGCGACGGGAAGCTCCCGGAAGGTATACAGAATATCCTCCCGGACCGCGTACGCGGCCGGCGCGAAATCCGGCGCGCCGGAGATGCCGGCGCAGACGGGATCCGCGGGGAGGGAGGACTCATAATACGCGGTCGTACGGCGCAGCTCCTTCTGCCAGACGGGGAGGCGGGACAGGCCGCAGGCGATCCGGAGCCGCCGGCGGAGGCCGGCGCCGGACTCCGCCGTCCGCGGAGCCTGAACGATATCCTGATGCCAGCGGCTGAGGAAATCCAGGAAGGCTCCGGCGCGGGGATCCTTCATGGCGGCCCGCAGGCCGGTCAGCCTTTCCGTGAGAATCCGCCTGTCCCCCTCGCCGAGGAAGGGGCAGGGATCCCGGAAAAGCATGGATTCCCGGTCCAGCCACAGGGCGAAGGAGGGGAACAGATCCCGGCCGGCCCCCGTCAGCCGCGCGGGTTCCAGGCCGACGCCCGGAAGCAGCACGGCCAGGGGCTGCAGACGGGCTCCGTCCTCCTTCCGGAGGCAGACGAGGTCCGCCCGGTCCACGCCCCGGGAGGAAAGCCAGACCCGCGAAAGGGCGGAGTCCCCTTTCTCACAGGGGAAGAAACAGAGCTCCGCTTCCTCCGCGGAACGGCGGCGGTATTCCCGCAGAATCAGGAACGCGAGAAGCCCGCGGGTCTCGGCCGTCCGGTCCCGGGGCTGAGGAGCCAGCAGACGCTCCGGCGCGGCGGACAGGGAGAAAAACCGGCCTTCCTCCCGCATGTCCGGCAGGAGCGGGACGGCGGGCAGATCCCCGGCGCTGAGAAAGCGGAGACCCGAAACCTCCACGCCGCAGACGGAGAAAACGCCGGCAAGGAGGCCGCGCAGCGGCGCTTCGGCGTCCGCCCGGCGGCAGACGGAGATCAGGTTTTTAAGAAGCATCCGGACGTCATTCAGGGGATATCCCTTCAGCAGCCCGCTCAGACCCGAACGGAGCGCCTTCGCGGCGGCGTCCGCCTCCTCTCCCCCGGCGGTCAGGAGCAGAAAGCCCTGCTCCGCCAGAGCCGGATCCAGAATCTCGCCGGCAAAGGGGCCGGAAAGCGTCTGCGTCCCCGGCTGCGAAAGATTTCCGGGCTCTGAAATCTCCTCCAGATCCGTTTCGCAGAGGCCGACGGCGGCGGAAAGCATGCGGAGACGGCGCTCCTGGAGGCCCAGGGCGAAGCGCTCCTCAGGTTCTCCGGCGGGCATCAGGGCCAGCTTTTCCCGGGCGCTGACCTCCGCCACCCTGCAGCGGCTCAGACAGTCCTCCAGCGCCTGACGGGAGCGGAACCCGCCCAGCTTCCGGAAAACCTCCGCCCGGTCCGCCGTCAGACCGGCCAGATCCCCGGACATCGTATCCAGACGGCGGAGCAGTTCCTCCTCCTCGGTGTCGGTGAGGGAGACCCTGTGAACCGGGGCGACCTTGTCCACCCCGGATTCCTCCGCCTCTTTCCGGGCGACGGCGTACTCCGACCCCAGGGTCACGACCCGGCCGCAGGCTCTGACCGCCTCCTGCCAGAGGGCGGAGGAGGCCTCCGCTTCCCGGAGAGGCGCCGGCAGGGTCCGCAGAAGGGAAAGAATCTCCAGAAGCATGGCGCGCATGGTCCGCTCGACGACGGCGAATTCCTCCGGCTCGCCCGCGTCCCGGAAAAGACGGCGGAACAGCCCGCCCCGGGTGGCGGGGGCGAGGGAACGGAGCAGCGCGGGATGGTCAAAATACGCGTGGAGCGCGGGAAACAGGTCGCAGAGGCACCAGAAGGAGCCGCGCAGGAAGGCGGCCGCCGGCTTCGCTTCCTGATCCAGGGACTGCAGGGTCAGAATGCCCGGGATTTCCCGGGTGTGAAGCCCGGGGGAGGGACGGCGGGAAGCGTCGAAGAATTCTCCCATGACGCGGGCGGATTCCCAGTCCAGAATCCGGCCGGCGTCCTCCGAGGTCAGCAGGCCGGACGGAAGACCCAGCAGCCAGAACGCGTCCGCTCCGCCGGTGTCCCGTTCCTCCGAGGGACGGAGAAGATTCCTGTCCCGCAGGGCGGAAAGAAAATCCCGCAGGGCGGAAAGATCGTCCCGCGCTCCGGCGCCCGCGGAACGGAACTGCCCGATCAGGCCGATATACGGCGCGGGATCCGCGAACCGGCTCCGCAGGAAACGGAGGATTCCGAGGGCCATTCCCGCGGCGGAAGCTTCGGCGGAATCGCAGAAGAGCAGAACCCGGACGTCCTCACCCGCGTCCAGGTCCTTCCGGATCCCGGAGAGCACCCGCAGGAAGGGGGCGAAGGGCTCCGCCGAAGGACCGGAAAGACCGGAAAAGTCCTCCGGAACGGCCTCCGTCAGCGCGGAGAAGGCCCATTCCGCGGCTTCGCGGTCCGTTCTGAACGAAAGGGGGATCTTCTCCCCCCGCAGGGCGGAAAGCAGCAGGCCGCCGGATTCTCCCCCCGCGAGCCCGTCCCGGTCCGGAAGCCGCGGCTGCCAGCAGGAGGCGTCCCAGGCGGTCCGGAAAAAAGCGAAAGCGTCCTTTCCCGCGAAATACCGGCGGCAGGCGTTCAGATCCGCCATCATGCTGTCCGACAGCGCGCCGGGGGCGGACAGGGAGATCCGCAGCATGGTGATCAGCGGAATTTCCCTGACGGCGCCGCAGCTCACGGCGGTCAGCAGGGCCGGGAGAGACCGTTCTCCGCCGGCCCCCAGGGAAAGAAAATACGCTTTCAAGAAGACGCTCCTTCCTTCATCAAAACGGTAACATAAAAATATTCTTCGCGTCGGGCGGGAATCCCTGCTTTTGGCTCTCCGCCGGCTTTCGGAAAAAACCGAAAAAAATCTTTACATTTGGCAGGAAAAGGATGATTTCATCCCGAATATTCCATGTGTAAAGCAAAATGAAAGGGCGTGGTGCCTATGGCACAGGCTGTTTCGCGGGGCGGTTCCTGAGGAACCCCGCCTGCGCGGGCTTTTGCGTACCCCGGCGTTCCACGGACCGGAAAACAAAGAAGAATGGAAAGGAGCTCAACCGAACGCATGAAACTGACGATTAACGCGAGAAACATGGCCGTAACCCCGGCCATCACCAAGAGAATCGAGAAGAAGACGAACACCATGAGCCGTTACCTGCTCTCCGAGACGGAGATGCAGGTCCGGATGCGGAAGGAAAAGAACGATATCCGCATGGTGGAAATCACGGTTCCCATGGGGAACAACGTGATTCTCCGCAGCGAGGCGGCGGACGAAAACCTTTTCGTGGCCATCGACCAGGCCCTGGCCAAGATGGAGCGCCAGATCCGCAAGCACAGGACCAAGCTGTCCAAGCGCCTGCGGGAGGACGCCTTCGCCGAGCTGCCGGAATACTTTGAGGAGGAACCCGAGGAGGAGGAGCGGAAGGTGGTCCGCCGGAAGACCTTCCCCGTCCGTCCCATGAGCGTCGAGGACGCCGCCATCGAGATGGAACTGCTGGGCCACAGCTTCTTCGCCTTCGTGAATATCGATACCGAGCGCACGAACGTGCTCTATCTTCGGAAGGACGGCAATCTGGGCCTTCTGGAGCCGGAAGCGTAAACGGAACAGAAAGAGACAACGCCCGCGCGGATTCCCCGACATGGAACCGCGCGCCCGGGGCCGCGGAAGCGGCCCCGTTTTCTGCCCTTTACAATCCGTAGGGAATGGGCTATAATCATCCCATCGAAGGCAGATTTGCCGAAAAAAATAAGGAGGATCCCGATCATGAAGAAACTGACTGCTCTGCTGCTCTGCGCCGTCATGGTTCTGGGCTGCGTTTCCTTCGCTTCCGCGGAGGACGTGGTTCTGGACGTGATCATCGCGCAGTACGGTCCCAACACCAACGAGTGGTTCCTGGGCTCCGGAATGGACGGCTCCAACTTCGTCGCGAAGTTTGAGGAAGCGAACCCCGGCATCAAGCTGAACCTGGAAGTCGTGTCCTGGAACGATCTGTACACCGTGGTGTCCACCCGCATTGAGAACAACAACGCGCCGGACATCCTGAACATCGACGTGTTCGCGGACTACGCCAATGAAGGCCTGCTGCTGCCGGTCAGCGATTACTGCCCGGAAGAGCTGTTCGGAGATTTCTTCCCCTCCTTCATCGAGCAGAGCGTGATCGACGGAACCTGCTGGGCCGTGCCGGACCTGGCCTCCGCCCGCGCGATGTTCGTCAACGCCGATCTGCTGGCTGAGGCCGGCGTGGAAATCCCCACCACATGGGCCGAGCTGGAGGACGCCTCCCAGGCCATCATCGACGCCTTCGGCGGCGAAGTGTATCCCTGGGGCGTCGACATGACCACCGACGAAGGCCAGGCCGCCTTCGCGTACTACACCTGGGGCAACGGCGGCGGATTCGTGGATGAGAACGGCGAGTGGGCGCTGAACAGCGACGCGAACGTGGAAGCGATCAGCTACGCGGTCGGCCTGGTCCAGAAGGGCTACACGAACCCCAACCCCGCCACCCAGACCCGCTACGATCTGCAGGACATGTTCGGCGCGGGCAAGCTGGCCATGATCATCGGCCCGAACCAGATTCCGACCTACGTCGCGGACAAGGGCTATAATGTGAACTACGTCACCGCCAACATCCCCGCGAACGGGGGCAAGACCTCCAGTTCCGTGGGCGTCATGGACCGGATCATGGCCTTCCGGGACGACAGCGCCGACCAGGCGGCCCGGAACGAAGCCATCGGCAAGTTCCTGAGCTTCTTCTACGATCCCGCCAACTACGTGGGCTGGGTCTCCATGGAAGGCTTCCTGCCGGCCGTCAATTCCGCCGTGGGCGCTCTGGTGGAGGCGGATCCGTCCTTCGAAGCCTGGCTGACCGTGCTGGATTCCGCGAAGTTCTATCCCACCACCAAGGCGGAGTGGAACGACGTGAAGCAGGGTGTCATCCGGGTGGAGCAGACCGCGCTGACCGGCGGCGACGTGAAGACGCTGCTGGACGAGCTGCAGGCTGAGATCACCGGCAAGTAAATTCGTTTTCTGTCCCGGGGAGACCGGCTTCCGGTCTCCCCTTTTTTCAGAAGCTTTTCCGCAAGGAGGTTCCTCCCCGTGAATCACATTTTCATCCGCCATAAATGGGAGCCGTACGTCTGGATCCTTCCCAGCGTGCTGCTGATGCTGATCTTTGTGCTGTTTCCCATCGGCATCGTGTTCCGCCTTGCCTTCAGCGAAATCAGCCGGGCCGGGGTGGTGGGAGGGTTCAACGGGCTGGAGAACTTCAGCGCGGCGGTGTCCTCGCCGGTTTTCCCCCGGGTGATGCTGAACACGCTGATCTGGGTGGCGTCGGTGGTGGGTCTGTCCACGGTGATCGGGTTCGTCTGCGCGATGGTGCTGAACCAGCCCTTCCACGGCCGGAAGATCGCCCGGTCCATCATGGTTTTTCCCTGGGCGGCCTCGCTGGTCATCCAGGCCTCCGTCTGGAACTACATCATCAAGCTGGAATACGGAAACCTGAACAATATCCTGCTGAACCTGGGCGTGATCACGCAGGCGGTCAACTGGCGGGCCTCCTGGCAGATTGAGTTCGTCTGGGAATGCGCGGTGGGCATTATCGTGACCATTCCGTTCGTGACCTTCACGGTGCTGTCGGGGCTTCAGAGCATCGACGCGGCCTATTACGAGGCGGCGAAGGTGGACGGGGCCGGATTCCTGCAGAAGCTTTTCCGGATCACGATCCCGCTCGTCCGGCCGTCCCTGACGGTCAGCACCGTGCTGAACATCATCTACGTCTTCAATTCCTTTCCGATCATCTACACCATTACCAAAGGCGCGCCGGCCAACAAGACGGACACCATGGTCACCTGGCTGTACATGCTGGCCTTCTACGACCAGCGGAAGGGCCCGGCCACCGCGCTGAGCGTGATCGGATTCCTGATCCTGGCCGCGGCGTCCGGACTGTACATGATGATCACGATGCGGGGGGAGGAGGACGCGAAATGAAAAAGCGCACCGCCCTGCTTACGGCCGCGCTGTGCCTCGCGCTGACGCTGGCCGCGCTGGCGCTTCCGCTGGTGTCCTTCACCTCCGCTCTGGAGACGAAACGCTCCCCCAACACCTTCGTCGGGGACGAGAAATACCTGGCGGCCCGGCAGGCCATGGAGGAGAAGCAGCGGGAATACGCCGGCGCGGGGATCGTCACGGAGATTTCCGAAGAGGTGATCGAGCGGCAGAACAGCAAGGGAGAGACCACCTCCCTGGTGATTTTCCGGCTTTCCAGCGAGAGCGTCCGGACGGGCTTCCGGCTGCTCCGGGCGGGCCTGAGCGTGTCCGGGGCGCTGACGGCGCTGCTGGTCTGCGCGGGTCTGTGCGTTCTGTGCGGGCTTCTCGGAATCCTCGCGCCCGGGAAGGAAAAGGCGTTCTTTTCCGCGGGAGTGGTCTTCGCGCTGGCGGTTCCCCTGCTGACGGCGGCCGCCGCCATGCTTCTGAATCTGGATCTTTCCCGGCGGGTCGCGCTGCTGCTGAACGGGAACTATCCGGGGGACGCCTCCGCGTACACCGCGGCGCTGGACCGGTTCCTGTATGACGGACAGGCGGGGGACCGGCTCGAAACGATGCTGGCAACCCTGCAGTGCCGGCTTTCGCCCGTCTGGTGGACCGTTCTGGTCCCCGCCTTCGGCCTGCTGACCGCGTCGCTGTCGCTCCGGAGCAGAAACACGGGCCATGCTCTGGGCCGGGTGGCGCTCTACGCCGTCGTGATTCTGTTCAGCCTTTTCATCCTGTATCCGTTCTTCGTCATGTTCGTGACCGCGTTCCGCAGCAACGCGGAGACCACGGACATGTATTTCCTGCATATTCTGCCGGAAAGATGGATGTGGGGCAACCTGGGGGAGACGCTGAACCGGGGCGTCCTGCGGTACCTGGGCAACAGCCTGCTGATCTCCTTCGGCGCCACGGCGGTGGCGATGCTCTGCGGGATTCCCGCCGCCTACGCGATGGCGCGGATGAATTTCCGGGGCAGGAAGGCCTACCTGGGCTTTGTGATCATGAGCCAGATGTTCGCCCCGGTGGTTCTGCTGGTGGGCATTTCCCGCCTGATGAACACCCTGCGGCTGAACGATACCCTGACCGGACTGATGTTCATCAACGCCGCCTTCAATCAGGCCTTCGCCATCTGGCTGCTGCGGGGCACCTTCGTCTCCATCTCCCCGGAGATGGAGCAGGCATCCTGCATCGACGGGTGCAATACGGTGCAGGCGCTGATCCGGATTCTGCTGCCCATGGCGGCGCCGGGAATCGTGACGACGCTGATCTTTGTGTTCATCAATTCCTGGAACGAGTATACGATTTCCACCGTTCTGATCTCCACTCAGACCAACCGGCCCATTACGGTCGGCATCACCCAGTTCTCCTCCTTCAACATGATCGAGTGGCAGTATCTGTTCGCCGCCGCGCTGATGGCGACGGTGCCGGTGGTGATCCTCTTTATGTGCATTGAAAAGCATCTGGCGGAGGGACTGACCGCCGGAGGCGTGAAGGGATAGGACGGGAGGCCGGAACATGGAGGAATCGGTTCTGCGGGCGGCGCGCGCCTTCGCGCTGCCGGAGGGCGCGCTGACGCTGAAGCCCTTCGGAAACGGGCATATCAACCGGACGTACGAGATTACGGCGGAGGGAAGCCCGGGAAGGTATATTCTGCAGCGGATCAACCAGTATGTTTTTCATCATCCGGACCAGGTTCAGGAGAACATTCTGGCGGTCACGTCCCATCTGCGGGAGAAAATCCTGCGGGAGGGAGGAGATCCGGAGAGGGGAACCCTGCGGGTGATCCCGGCCGCGGACGGGAAACCGTATTATCTGGACGCGGAAGGAAACTGGTGGCGGGTTTTTCCCTTCGTGGAGGGAACCTGCAGCCGGGATCTGCCGGACACGCCGGAGCTTTTTGAGGAGTGCGGAAGGGCTTTCGGCCTGTTCCAGCGCCGGCTGGAGGATTTTCCGGCCGCCAGCCTGCACGAGACCATTCCGCATTTTCACGACACGCCCCGGCGCCTGGAGCACCTGGAGGAAGCGGCCCGGAAGGACGTCATGGGGCGGCTTTCCGAAGCGAGGGAGGAACTGGATTTCTGCCTGCGCCGGGCGGAATGGACCGGGAAGCTGACGGACGGGCTGCGGGAGGGACGCCTGCCTCTCCGGGTCACCCACAACGACACGAAGCTGAACAACGTGCTTCTGGATCAGGCGACGGGCGAGGCGGTCTGCGTGGTGGATCTGGACACGGTGATGCCGGGCCTCATGGCCTACGATTACGGCGAAGCCATCCGGACCGGGGCGAGCACCGCGCCGGAGGACGAGCCGGATCTGCGGAAGATCGGGCTTTCCCTGCCTCTGGTCCGGGCTTATACGCGGGGCTTTCTCGGGGAGCTCGGGAGCGTCGTCTCGGAGGAGGAAAAAAAATCCCTGCCCTGGGGGGCGAGGATGATGACGCTGGAGAACGGCATGCGGTTCCTGACGGACTACCTGGAGGGCGATCCCTATTTCGCGGTGCACCGTCCCCGTCACAACCTGGAACGGGCCCGGGCGCAGCTGACCCTTCTCGGAAAGATGGAGGAACACTGGGAGGAGATGCTGGCGGCCCTGGAAACGTGAAACGTCCCGGAACTGAAAAACGGCCCCCTTCGACGTGAAGGGGACCGTTTTTTATTGCGCGCCGGGCGTCAGGATTTCGCCGGTTCGGGATCGCCGCCCAGCTTCATGGCGCAGAAGACGCCGAGGGCCAGGGCCGCCGCGGAGGCGAGGCCGATCCAGAGGCTGAAGCCGGCGTAGATATCCCTGTTCATCAGAATCACCACGGGAGAGGCGGCGACCATGCCCAGAATGGCGCAGTAGGTCCGTCCCTTCCATTTTTTCATCAGGAACTCAATCAGCTTCGCGATGCCGAAGATGCCGAAGACGATGCCGAGCCCGAAGGGAAGCAGAATCCCCGCGTTATGCAGAACCGCGGACCAGTCCCCGCCGGTGAGCCCTTTCAGCAGGCCCGGAATCGCCCCGGTGACGATGGGCTCGTAATACCCCAGAGTCTTCAGCATCATGGAGCCGGAAACGCCGGGAATGACCATGGCCGCGGACGCGATCGTGCCCAGCAGGAAAAGCTTCACGATCTCGAACACGCCGAGATGAATCTCCGTGGTGTTCTCCGCCTCCACGATCTTCAGCCCCACCACCAGGGCGAAAAGAAGAACGAAGGCCAGAACGCCCTGCCAGCCGACCGCCTCGCCCTTCATCTCCTTCAGGATGAAGGGAAGGGAGCCCAGAATCAGGCCGATGAACAGGAAGTTCGTCGGCAGGGGGAACTTTTCAAACGCGGCCTTCAGCGCCACGGCCCCCAGCAGAATGGCGGCCACCATGCCCACGACGTAGGGCAGCAGAACGGTCACGCATTTTCTGAATTCCTTAAAAAGATGGTTGATGGACCAGATCAGCTTGTCGTAGATTCCCATGGAAACCATCATGGTCCCGCCGGAAACGCCGGGAATCACGTTCGCCAGACCGATCACCATGCCGCGCAGCACGTCCAGAAACCATTTCATCGCTCAGTATCCTCCGTATCTTTCAATCCAGTCCGCGTCCTCCGCGTCCCGGGAATCGCCGCCGCCGTCCTCCGGAGCGGCAAAAAGCTCCCGGAAGCGCTCCGGGGAGAAACGCGCGTCCGCGGCCAGCGCGGCGACCCGGTCCCGGGGCACCACGGTGTCCGTTCCGAGACAGTCGGCGCAGCGGTACCCGCATTCCGGGCAGACGCAGCCCAGCGCGGCGCTCTCCGCCTGAACCATCCAGACCTCCGGACCGCATACCTTGCAGCTGCAGCGCATCGTCATCCCCTCCAAAAACACGAAACGCATTATAGCAAACCCGGGAGGATTCTTCAAGAGGGAGGAAGGGAGAACCGGGGATCCGGGCCGATCTGGCAAAAACCGAACAATAAAACGACAGGAACCGCCGAAATGCCCGGAAAACCCGAATTGTTAATACTTTCGACATTAAATCAGGGTTGTATTATTCGGGTTTTGAAGGTATAATGCCCTTATTCCCGCGGGGAACGTACGGATTTCAGGCCGGCCGCTCCCTGTCGGGAATCCAGAATCGCCAGGACCCATGAACGCCGGAGGAACGGGATGGAGCAGCTTCGGAAAGCCGTGGAGGAACAGGGAATCGGAATCGGCCGGGATATCGTGAAGGTGGACATGTTTCTGAACCACAGGATCGATACCGGCCTGCTTTTCGCCATGGGGGAGGCCTGGGCGGAGGAGTTCCGGGCCGACCGGCCGGATCTGGTGCTGACGGTGGAGGCCAGCGGGATCGCCATGGCCGTGGCGGCCGCCCACGCGCTGGGGGACATTCCCGTGGTTTTCGCCAAGAAGAGCGCCACGGTGGTCCAGAACGACGACATGGTTCAGGCTCCCGTCTATTCCTTCACGCACAAGACCCGGAATATGATCCGCATCGACCGGAGATACCTTCCGGAGGGAAGCCGGGTGCTGATCATCGACGACTTCCTGGCCGAGGGCGAAGCCGTGAGGGGCATGATGAGCCTGTGCGGGAAGCAGAACGCTCAGGTGGTCGGAATCGGCATCGCGGTGGAGAAGGGATTCCAGCCCGGCGGCCGCGCGCTGAGAGAGGCCGGGGCGCATCTGAAATCCCTCGTGACCGTGAAGGAGATCCGCGACGGCAGGCTGATCCTGGAGGACGACTGAGGCGGTTTTCCCCGGAAACGGGAACCGGGGCCGTACATAAAGCTGGCTGTGGCGCCGGAAACGGAGAGCCATTTCCATAAAGAAAAAAACGGAGGACAAGAAACCATGAAGAAACTGCTGGCCGTGATTCTGACCCTGGCCGTGGCGGCCGCCATGCTCGTGACCGCCGGCGCCGAAAACACCGATTATTCCGGCGTCAAGCTGGGCGTGATCCTGCTGCACGACGAGAATTCCACCTACGACCTGAACTTCATCAACGGCGTGAAGGAAGCCGCCGCGAACCTGGGCCTGAGCGATGAGCAGGTCATCATCAAGACCGGTATTCCGGAATCCAACGACTGCTACGAGGCCGCCATGGACCTGGCGGACGAGGGCTGCGGCGTGATCTTCGCGGACAGCTTCGGCCATGAGGATTTCATGATCGCCGCCGCGAAGGAACTGCCGGAAGTGGAGTTCTGCCACGCCACCGGCACCAAGGCCCATACCGAGAACCTGGCCAACTTCCACAACGCCTTCGCCTCCATCTATGAAGGCCGCTATCTGGCGGGCGTGGCCGCCGGCCTGAAGCTGAA
>ONXY01000238.1 GCA_900321945.1 uncultured Eubacteriales bacterium
ACCGGCTGACTGGACCGACTTCATCTACGCCACCATCGGCGAAGCCTGGGGATTCGTCGGATGCATGACGGTTCTGGTCATGTATATTCTGATCCTTCTGCGGATGCTGTATCTTGCCTATTATACGCGGGATAAATTCGGACGGCTGATTATCTGCGGCGTTATGGGAATGCTTCTGTTCCATGTTTTTGAAAACATCGCCATGACGCTGGGGCTGATGCCCATCACCGGTATTCCGCTTCCGTTTCTCTCATACGGCGGCTCCAATATGGTTACAAACATGGGCGGCGTCGGGCTGGTTCTGAACGTGACGAGGAACCGTTCCCTGTCCGACGCGGTCAGCACTCCCCAGACCTATTACAATCCTTACCGGATCTCCACCAAATTCAAAACGCGCCCCTGGTAATCCCCGTGGGACGCGTTCCTTCGGATCAGCCGCCTTCGGGCGGCTGATCCTTTGTAATACTCTTCCGCCGGCGCAGCGAATCCGTTTTCTCCGCCGTCACCCTTCCAGGGACCGCCGGCGCGCCAGAAGCAGATACAGCGCCGCCGCCGCGATCAGCGCTCCGGTCAGGACCCCCGAGCTGTCGATCAGCACATCCTGCCACTGTCCGGATCTTCCGTCTACCGTTCTCTGGTACATTTCATCCAGAACGGCGTACCCCGTCGCTCCCGCCCAGGAAAACAGA
This sequence comes from uncultured Eubacteriales bacterium, assembly GCA_900321945.1. Next base: position 690 of record ONXY01000238.1, read on the forward strand.
CTCAGCCCTCTTTTCCGTCCCGCCCAGCTTTCCAGACAGATCCGCAGGCAGAACCCCAGAAGAGCGAATTCCGTAAAGTGAGCGGTTTTCCGGACATAATACTGAACGGTGTCGAAAAAAAGCTTCTTCTCCTCCTGCCGAAGCGTATCCCATCCGGGACGGACCGCGTCCGCCACGCGCTTCGAGATGATTCCGCTCGTGGTATCGGACTTTTCCGCCGGTTCCGTCGAAAAGCAGAAAATCATCACCATCACCCCGATAGTTATCAGCGTAGTCCCGATTCTGATCCAGGTTTTCCGCATACCGTCTCCTTCCGCGCCTTTCCGGTTTCCGCTCCCGACGGCCGGATTTCAAAAAACCGGCGCGCCGTTCCTTTCGGACGGCGCGCGGTCTTGTCAGTTAAACAGTTCCTTGACCCGGTCCATAAAGCTCTTCCGGCCTTCATACTCCCGGTCTCCGGTGGAGCTGTCAAATTCCCGCAGCAGTTCCTTCTGCCTGTTGTTCAGCCGTTTCGGGATTTCCACCCTGACGGTCACGATCAGATCGCCTTTTCCGCTTCCGCGCAGCTGTTGTATTCCGGATCCCTTGATGCGGAACTCCGTTCCCGGCTGCGTGCCTTCCGGTATCCGGTATTTCACCGGTCCTGAAAGGGTCGGAATCTCCACTTCCCCGCCGAGCGTGGCCGTCACGAAGCTGACGGGAAGCTCCAGCAGCAGATTGTATCCGCTCCGCTGGAAAACCTTATGCGGCCGCACGCTGACTGTGATATACAGATCTCCGTTGGGACCGCCCCGCATTCCGGGCTCGCCCTGGTTGTTCATAATAATGGTCTGGCCGTGATCGATTCCGGCGGGAACCTTTACGGTTACGGTTCTCTTTTTCCGGACTCTTCCGGATCCTCCGCAGCCCGCGCACTTGTCGGTGATCACCTTGCCAGTTCCGCGGCAGGTCGGACAGGGGCGCAGCGTAGTCATCCACCCGCTGCTGCTCCGGATCTGTCCGGATCCCTGACAGGCCGCACAGGTGCTGGGCTTGGTCCCCGGCTTCGCTCCGCTGCCCTTGCACGTATCGCACAGCTCGTTTCTGTAAATCTCAAAGCTCTTTTCACAGCCCTTGGCCGCTTCCTCAAAGGTGATCCTCAGCTCATAGCGCAGATCGTTCCCCTGAACGGGCCCCTGGGCCCGCATTCTGCTTCCCATTCCGCCGTTGAAAAGCTGATCGAAAATATCCCCCATGCCGCCGAAATCGAATCCGGCTCCGGAGAAGGGGTTCCCGCCGCTGCCCATGCCCCCCATGGGATCCTGAAAGCCGAACTGGTCGTAT
>ONXY01000304.1 GCA_900321945.1 uncultured Eubacteriales bacterium
CTTCCGGACCCGCGCGGTGCGGTCCCTTTCCCGGCTCCTTGCGGATCCGGGTTTTTTGTTTTGTCCCGGCGGCCTCCTTTGACGGATATGGACGCGGCGGCGGTACCTGATTCCCTCTTCCGGTTTTCATCGCCGCGTGGTATCATAATTGCCGGGCAGGACAGCGGAATAAGAACGGAAGGGGTGGCTTGCATGAAAGTCTGTCGCGGGCGTACGGTTCTTCTGGCGGCGTTTCTCTGCGTACTTGCCGCTTTCGCGCCGGCGCGGACGGTCCCGGAAAGCGCGGAGGGAGCGTCCGCTGTGCCCGGAGGCCGCTCTCTGACCCTGATGGTCTATATGTGCGGATCCAATCTGGAATCCCGGTACGGCTCGGCGTCCGCGGATTACAGGGAGATGACCGCCGCCGGAACGGATCCCGGGGTTTCCGTACTCGTGATGATGGGCGGCTCTTCCTTCTGGCACATCGGGCTGGACGCAGGAAAGACATCAGTGATGGAAATCGGAAGCCGGGGTTCGCGGAAAGTGCTGACGTCGGAAAGAATGAACATGGGAGACGGAAGCTCCCTGGCCTTCTTTCTCCGCCGGGGTATGGAAACCTGCCCCGCGGAAGAGTACGCGCTGATCCTCTGGGACCATGGCGGCGGACCGCTGGACGGACTGTGCTGGGATGAAACATACGACGCGGACCGCCTTTCCCTGTCCGAACTGACGGAGGCGCTGGAGGAAACGGGCTTCGGAAGCCGGAAGCTGAAATGGATCGGGTTTGACGCCTGCCTGATGAGCTCGGCGGAGGTGGCCTCCGCGGTTTCGCCCTACGCGGAATACATGATCTCCTCCCAGGCGGAGGAGCCCGGCACCGGATGGAATTACTCCTTTCTGCGGGGCCTGCGGTCGGACCGGGACGCGGAGGAAACCGGCCGGAGAATCATCGACGCCTACTTCTCCGTCGGTCTGAAGACGGAAAGGGATCTGACGCTTTCCTGCCTGCGGCTTTCCGGGATGGCGGAACTGACGGACGCGATGGACGGCTTCTTCGGGGATCTTGCCGGAAACGTAAACGCGGACAGCTTCCCGGATCTGTCACGGATCCGTATGACCGCCACGGGCTTCGGCCGGGCGGTGGAGGTTCCGCCGGATGAGACGGGTTACGATCTGGTGGATCTGCTGTCCCTGACGCGGAGCTATGCCGCGCGGAATCCGGAGAAAGCCGGGCGTGTGGAGGAAGCGCTGAACCGGACGGTTGTGTTTCAGCGCTCAAGCATGGAGGGCGCCTGCGGTCTGTCCGTATACCACCCCTGGCGGAACCGGGAAAAGTACCGCGGCGGATGGCGTGATCTGTACGGCAGTCTCTCCTTCTGCGGCGGATATACGCGGTATATCAGTCTCTACGGTTCCATCATGCTGGGGGAGCGGCTGACGCGCTGGGACCGGCTGGATCGGATCTCTTCCTTCACGGAAGAGGACAGCGGTCTTTCCGGAGTCGTCGCGGAGCTTACGGAGGAGCAGGCGGAAAACCTGGCCGGCGCGCGGCTGGTGATTCTGGCCAGGAACCTGTACGACAGCGCGGACGATAGCTACTTTATGGTCTACCGCTCCCCCGCGGTGCAGCCGGAGGGAAACCGGCTCTCCGCGGCCTATGACGGAAGGCATCTTCGGGCGGTAAACGCCTCGGGGTATACGGAACTGACCGGCGCTCTGTCCTATCAGATAACGGACGACGGCGTTTATCAGATCCGCCTGTATCCCTTTGATGAAGAAGGCGGCCGGAACAGCCTTCCCGTCGTGGCGGAATACGTGCCGGACGCGTCCGGGCAGTTCCGGCTGAAGGACTTTCTGGTCTACGATGAACTGACGGAAAGCTGGACTTCCCGCGCGGAGGTGGATCTGACCCGGTACAGCGGACTGACCTTTCTGAACGAATACCGGATTCCGACCGTCAACGAACGGGGGGAATTGCTTTCCTTCGGTCAGTGGCGGGAGGACGCCCACACGGATACCCACTGGAAATCCCGGTATGATCTGGACAGAACGGACTTCCTGCTCTCCTTCGGAAGCGGCCTGCTCCGCGCGGAGGCCCTGTACGCGGCCTTTGAGATCACGGACGCGCAGGGGTATCAGGTGATGACCTCCCTGACGCCCCTTGAGGAGGGCGGTCTCGTGGAAGTTCCCGTTTCCGTGCCCGGAGCGGATTCCGCTCTCCTGCTGGAAGGCCGGCCGCTTGAACTGAGCAGCAGGCTGTATCTGCAGGGTTCCCCGAATCCGGGAAGCGCCCGGATCATCGTCAGCCTGACGCTGCGCAACCCTCTGGACCGGGATCTGATCTTCCTGCTGACAGACACGCGGCTGAACGGAAAGGCTTCGGACGTTGGCGCGCTGAACGCTCAGGGAACCGGACAGAGAGATCAGAACGGCCGCCGCGCCCTCGCTCCCGGGGAAACCGCCGCCGCCAGTCTCGTGCTGCGCTGTGATGATATCCGTCCGCTGATTCCGGACGTTTCCCTGACGGAGATCGGCTTTTCCGTTTACCTGGGCACCGTGGAAGACGGAAACAGTGAACTGAAGGCGGTAATCCCCTTCACCCTGGCCACGGATATCCCTCTGACGGATTTCTGTCCGGAGACGGACGTGCTGCCTCCCTCCTGGCTGGTGGACTACGGACGGGAGATCGGCGCCCTGAGTCCGGAAAACGGCAGAACGCTTTTTTCCGGCCGGGATGTGGAAATCTCCCTGAACGGCCTGTATGTGACGGACCGGAGCCTGGTCCTGCTCCTGCGTTGTCAGAACAGCGGCGGCGTCTCCCGTCATTATTTCATCGGGAACGCCGGCATGGACGGAAGCCCAGCCTCCATCGGGCGGACGCGGGACGTGAGCACCGTCGTACGGAACCGCAGAAACAGCATGTTCCGTCTCGGTCTTCCGGAATGGACGTGTCCGACCGGTGTTTCCGGGATTCTGCCTCCGGGAGCATCCGCGTATGAGTACGTGGTGATGAAGCCCGTAAAGGAGGATCAGACCGAAGTGCGGGCCCTGTCCTTCCGGGCGCTGGTCTACGACGCGGACAATCCGCTGGACGCGGTCTTTTTCAGCGACGCGGTGATTTCCTCTGTCGAGGCTGCTCCGCTGGAAGCGGAAGTCCTGGGCGTCGCCCCGGCGGAGGACTATACGGTTGCCGCGGGAGAGCCTCTGCCGGCCGAAACGGGCGTATCCCTCGCGGACGCGGAAATCCCATCGGCGGAAAGCGAAAAAACCTTCCGCATCCGCGTGGCGGACGAATCCGGGGAACCGGTCGTTTCCGGATTCTACGCGCTGTTCCGCAGGGTTTCCTCCGACGCGGAGCTGGCTTCCGTGAACGTGCTGAACCCGGTGCTGGACGATACGCTGAAGCAGCGGATCTCCTTCGGCGGCGGAAAGGAATGGCTGATTTATGAAGCTCTGGGA
>ONXY01000090.1 GCA_900321945.1 uncultured Eubacteriales bacterium
CCGTTTTTGTCGGTGATCAGGATATCCTTGGTCTGGTTGGTCTTGCTGCGGATCTTGTAGCCCATCCGGTACTCAAAGGTGGTGAAATCCGGCTTATCCACAAAATTGTCCCCGTTGATGGCGACGACCGCGTGATTCATCTTCGCGAGAGCGGAGACCGTGTTCGTCCGGGAAGAGCTCAGGGTTTTTTTGATCGCCTTCTCCAGCTCCTGCTCCGTCCCCGACTGATAGATCCCGTCCAGATCGCAGGAAAGCGCCGTGGCAGTCCGCAGCTGCGTGGGGGAAGCAACCTGAATAAAGGCGAGGTCCCAGACCACTCCGTCCTCTTCCCGCTCCTCCAGGGTCACCCGGATCGTTTCATCCTCATAGGTGTTTCCGCTGTAATTTCCCTCCCGGGGCATCGGAGGCAGGGCAAAGTTCAGCGGCAGCGCGTAGACCTCCGAGCTCAGATCGGAATCCGCCTCCCCGACGATCTCCTCGATCAGCTCATCGTCTTCCGTCTCCTCAGCCCGGGCCGCGGAAAACAGCAGCCGGCCCAGATCCAGCTCCAGCTCCCCGTCCTCCGCCTCGTCCAGCTGTTCCATCAGTTCCCACTTTACCTCGCTCAGCAGGCTGGGGGAGCTGATCACAAAAGGAGCCGCCAGCATCAGCAGCCCGCAGATCACGCAAAGAACAATTCTTCCCTTCTGGCTCATCTTTTCTTCCCTTTCATTGAAACGACCCGGCCGGAGGGCCGGGTCATCGGAATCAGTTTTCTTCTTCCTCGTCCTCCGCCAGCTGGGCATTGGCGATTTCAATCAGCTTCTCCGCCAGCGCGTCGTCCTCCACGGGGATGAACTCGTCGTCCTCCTCCCCGTCCTCGTTCTCGACGGTCTCCACCTTGCAGACGATGCTTCCCTCATCCACGACTTCTTCCTTCTCCGTGTCGTATTCGGTCAGGATCGCGTATTCATCGCCGTTGTAGTAGAAGTAGTCCTCGATCAGGAAAGTAATCTCTTCCCCGTCCTCGGTCTCGAAGACGATCAGGTCGTCGTCCATTTCCAGGTTCTCTTCGTTGTCAAACTCACTCATGGTTCCGCCCTCCTTTTCAGATCCTCATTATAGCCAAAGCCGCCGCTCTTGACAAGCTCTTTCTGCCGGGATATATTGCTTCAGGATGCATGTTCAGCCGTCCGCCGGCTTACCCGTCACGGTTTTTTCGCCTTCAGGGGATGGCGCGTGCCGTCCGGGTGCTGAACGACGGCGTGGTCCAGAATGTCCCGGAGGTTTTCCCGGAATCCCGTGATGTACTCCTTCCGCAGGATCTCCTGCTCCGCCTGCTCTTCCGGGGTCAGGCCCTCCGCCTTTCTCTTCCGGGCCAGCTCATTGATCCGTTCGATTTTTTCCTTTTCCATTCTGTTTCCTCCGCGAGGTGTTTCGTATGATTGAAGGTAAATGGTTTCCCCAGGGTTCCGATCTGTCAGAAGTTCTCGCCGTCCGCGAGGCCGTTTTCGGCCGGGGCGGGGACGATCTGGACGCGCAGGCCTGGAACGTTCTGGTCTGGCAGGACGGAATTCCCGCGGCCACGGGCCGCATCTGGTGGCAGGAGGGCAGCTTCCGTCTCGGCGATCTGGGCGTGCTGCCCGAATACCGGGGGCAGAAGCTGGGAGATCTGACGCTGCGCCTGCTCCTGTTCAAGGCGCAGAGCCATTATGCCCGGGAGGTGCGTCTGCGGACGCCCGAAGAGCTGGAAGGCTTCTTCGCCCGGCTCGGGCTCCGGGAGGACTTCCGCGACGGGAATCTGATCGAGATGCGGATCTCCGGGGACGAAATTGATCTGGATACCTGCAAAGCCTGCAAAAAGGCAAACTGCCCGAACCGGAAGGAATAAGCGCGGGAGAACCGGTTCCCGTCCGGGGCCGGTATTCTCTTTACCGGGCCGGACCGGCCGCCCGGGTGACCCGGCCCATGCAGATCAGGGCCTTCACCGCCAGCAGCGCGCAGCAGATCTGGCCCGCCAGATCCGCCGCGGGAATACCGGTTCCGATGATTCCGTTCTGTATCAGTACAATTCCGGCAACCGAAATCGCAAACACAGGAACGCAGGCCAGCGCGTATCCTGTGTTTCTTTTTTGCCG
>ONXY01000389.1 GCA_900321945.1 uncultured Eubacteriales bacterium
CATCACGGCATCTCCTGGGGTTCCGGCATCCGCCGCATCGACGGCATCCTGGCGGAACGCATCAAGCTGCTCGCCGCGAACGGCATCTCCCTCTACGCCGCGCACCTCCCGCTCGACGCAAATCCGAGGTTCGGACACAATGCGCGCCTAGCGGACATGATCGGGCTGACCGAACGCCGTACATTCGGAGCCTACCACGGCAGGCAGATCGGATTTCAGGGGATCCTGCCCGAATCAAAAACCGTTTCCGAGCTTGCACAAATCCTCGACAAGGCGCTGCCGTCGAGCGGGCCGTTCGGATTCGTCGGCGATCCCGGGCAGAAAGTGAAGTCGGTCGGCGTCATTTCCGGCGGCGGCGCGTGGCCGGGTATGTTCGATGAAGAGGACCATGTGGACTGCCTGATCTCGGGCGAAGCCACGCATGAGGTTTTCCACCCCTCGAAGGAAAGCGGAACGACCATCCTCACGCTCGGGCATTACCGCTCTGAAACGCCCGGCGTGTTCGCGGTCATGGACCTCGTGAAGTCGAAATTCGGCATTGAGACTGCATTCATCGACATTCCGACCAATATGTGAATACACTCCTCCCCCCGGAATAAAAACGAGGGAGGAAAAGCGTTTCTGGCAACGGGTGACGAACGGTCCTGCCAACACTCTTGTCACGCGTCAGCGACGGCGGGAGAGGCGCTGGACATCCTCATAGAAACCCAGAAGCTTGTCCGTTATGATGTCCCAGGAATAATGCTCCCGGACCTCGGTATCGGCGGCTTCCGTGATCCTGCCGCGCAGATCGGCGTCTTCGTCAAGTTTCCGGATCAGGGCGGCCCATTCCTCGGGCGCTCCTTCCGCAGGGGCGAAGAAACCTGTTTCCCCGTCGCGGACGAGTGTCTTCAGTCCGCCGACCGGGGAAGCGATGACAGGTGTTCCGGAACTCCATGCCTCCAGCACCACGATACCGAACGGTTCGTGCAGAGAGGGCAGCAGGAACACCGATGCTGTGTGATAAGCTGCAGGCAACATTGGGGAATCCGGCGGCACGCCGTTAAGTATGGTGACACGGTCCGTGAGGTTCATGAGGCGGATCTTCTCACGGAGTTTGTCCACGTACCATTCTGCTGTGGGCGCGCCGATGAACACGAGATGCCACGGTTCACCGAGAAGCGCCAGGACTTCGGGAAGCATGAGCTGGTTTTTCTGGTAGTCGAGGCGGGAAACGCAAAGCAGGATCTTGCGCTCCTGGGGAATCCCGGCCTGCTTGCAGAAATCACTGCCGCTATAATTATGGAAATATTTGTAGTTCACTCCGTTCGGCAGATGGATGACGGGCTTGTCCGGGAAATGCTCCTTCGCAGGCTGAAGTTCGTTTTCACCGACGCACACGATGCCGTTGGCGAGCTTTAGCGCATCAACGCGGCGTCCGAGAATACGGTCTATGATATTGCCGTATGGGATCGTCCCCTTCATCGGCTTCATCATCTGCTGGAGTTCCGCAGGCGGCACGTCGAAATATCCGCCGTGGAGCGTCATGATGTACGGGACATGCAGTTGTTTCGCCGCGGCGCGGACCGTGGCGGCCATGCGTCCCATGGTATGGCAGTGCAGGATATCGAACTCGCCTTTCCTCAGCGCTTTTTGAAGGCCGGGCACGACGGGGTCTCCGCCTTTTTTGTCGAGGGCACGAATTTTATCCTTTGACAGAGGGAACCGCGGATACCGGTAGTTGAACCGATGGATCTGAATCGCGTTCTTCACCTCGTCCTGAACCGGCGAAAGCGCACGGGTCGCAAAGATCTCGGACGGATTGCCCTTCTCCTGCAAGGTGCGGGCCGTGTTCCAGACAACGCTTTCGGTGCCGCCCCATTCCGAGAAAGCGAAGCGGCGGATGATGTGTGCCGTCCTCATAGTAAACCTGAAAACTCCGGATGCTGTGTGAAAAGTTTCTTCCCATATAAATGTAACACGAAAGAACGAAAAAACAAGAGAAATCCGGATTTTTTGAGCGAAAAATGTTTCCCGGACTGTCCGAAGAAGAAAGTGCAGCAGAGCATCCGGTAAAAAAAAAGAAAGAGGCAGCAGGGGCAATGAGGGGAACCCTGCCGCCTCAAGGAGGGGGCGAATTGGAGGCGTGAGTGGGAGTTGAACCC
>ONXY01000022.1 GCA_900321945.1 uncultured Eubacteriales bacterium
CACCATGGCCTCCTTCATGTGCTACACCATGGAGAACAAGCTCTCCAAGTATCCTGAAAAGTTCGGCACCGGAATCATCGACGGTATCGCCGCGTCCGAAGCCGCAAACAACTCCGCCACCGGCGGCGCCATGGTTCCCCTGCTGTGCCTGGGCATCCCCGGCGGAAACGCCGCCGCGGTTATGGCATCCGCCCTGGCTCTGAAGGGCGTGCAGATGGGTCCCCGCCTGCTGACCGTGCAGCCGGAATTCCTGTCCGCCACCTTCATCACCATGATTGTCACCAACATCCTGATGGTTATCGTCGCGATCGGTATCGCGAAGGTGTTCGCTCAGATCCTGGCAATTCCCTACTACTACCTCGGCCCGATCATCCTGCTGCTCGCCACCATCGGCTCCTTCTCCGAAGGCAACCTGGTGGGCGTCACAGTCATGGTCATCGCCGGCATCATCGGTATCGTGGTCAAGTATATGCACCTGAACAGCGCGGCCATCGTTCTGGGCCTGGTGCTGGGCGGCATGTGCGAGAAGTACTTCTCCCAGGCCTTCCAGAAGGCGCATATCGTAACGGCTGAGATGGGCGCCGGCGATTATGTGGCCAAGGTGTTCGGCGCTCTGTTCGGCTCCCCCATTTCCGCGGTCGTGATGACGGCCTGCATCCTGCTGCTGCTCAGCCCGATCTACATGCCCACGCTGAAGAAGCTGAAGGGCGGAAAGAAAACCGCGTAATCATTCCGGAAACACCCGGAAGCCCTCCGAAGAGCGGGCTTCCGGGCCGTTTCCTTTTCTCAGCAACGAATGAACGGAGAGAACAACATGTTGAAATTGTATGATTCCGGCGTGTATCTGATAAACGGCCGCAAAATCGCGGCGGACGCGCAGGAGGCCGCCGGGCTGGCGGGCCGCCCCGTCGACCGGGAGGAAGCCGCGAAGGGAACCATCGCCTACGGCATCCTGAAGGCGCACAACAAAAGCGGGGACATGGATCACCTGCAGATGCGCTTTGACAGCCTCACAAGCCACGACATCACGTACGTGGGCATCATCCAGACAGCCCGCGCCTCCGGCATGAAGAAATTCCCCATGCCCTACGTGCTCACCAACTGCCATAACAGTCTGTGCGCCGTGGGCGGGACCATCAACGAGGACGACCATATGTTCGCCCTGAGCGCGGCCCACAAATACGGGGGCATCTACGTGCCCACCAACATGGCCGTCATTCACTCGTTCAACCGGGAAATGATGGCGGGCTGCGGAAAGATGATTCTGGGTTCCGACTCCCACACGCGCTACGGCGCCATCGGCACGCTGAGCGTGGGCGAGGGCGGCGGCGAGCTGGCCAAGCAGCTGGTCGGCCGCACCTACGACGTGGCGCGGCCCGGCGTGGTGCTGATCTATCTGGACGGCGAACCCAGGCCCGGCGTGGGGCCTCAGGACGTGGCCCTGCAGATCTGCGGAGCGGTGTACGCAAACGGCTACGTCAAGAACAGGGTGATGGAATTCGTGGGTCCCGGCGTGGAAAAGCTGCCCATGGAATACCGCAACGGCATCGACGTGATGACCACGGAAACCACCTGCTGGTCCTCCATCTGGGAGACGGACGGCGCGACGGAGGAATACCTCAGCATCCACGGCCGTCCCGAAGAGTACAGGAAGCTGGCGCCCGCGGACGTGGCGTATTACGACGGCTGCGTATACATCGACCTGTCCGCCGTCGAAAGCACCATCGCTCTGCCCATGCATCCCAGCAACACTATCACGATCCGCGAACTTCTTGAAAACCCGAAGGATATCCTTCACGAGTGCGAGGAAAAAGCGAACCGGCAGATCGTCGGCGCGAAGATCGACCTGGTGAGCAAGGTTCACGACGGCGGCGTCTGGGTCGAACAGGGTCTGGTGGCCGGCTGCTCCGGCGGCACGTTTGACAACGTGTGCGCGGTCGCGGATATCCTGCGCGGACATTCCACCGGCAACGGCCCGTTCACCATGAGCGTCTATCCCGGCTCCATGCCCGCCTATCTGCAGCTGCTGCGCAACGGCGTGCTGACCGATATCGCCGCCGCCGGCGCGATTATCCGCGAATGCTTCTGCGGGCCCTGCTTCGGCGCGGGCGACACCCCCGCCAACGGCGAGTTCTCCATCCGCCATACCACGCGGAACTTCCCCAACCGGGAAGGCAGCAAGCCCGGCGAGGGGCAGATGTCCGCGGTGGCGCTGATGGACGCCCGTTCCATCGCGGCGACAGCGATCAATCACGGCAGGCTGACCCCGGCAACCGATCTGGACGTGAAGTATCAGAAGTATCCGTACGCCTTCGACAAATCCGTGTACGAGAAGCGCGTGTATTTCGGATACGGCAAGGCGGAGCCGGATTACGCGCTGAAATTCGGACCGAATATCAAGGACTGGCCCGAACAGCCCGCGCTGACCGAAGATCTGCTGGTGAAGGTATGCTCCTATATTACGGACCCGGTGACCACCACCGACGAACTGATTCCGTCCGGCGAGACATCCTCCTACCGCTCCAACCCGGAGCGGCTGAGCGAGTTCGCCCTTTCCCGCAAGGACCCGCAGTATGTGGGCCGCAGCAAGGCCGTGCGCGAGATCGAACGCGGCCGGAAGGCGGGAAAGGAACTGCCGGAGGAAGTAAAGAAGGTTTACGAGGCGCTGGCGAAAACGGTTTCCGTCGATCCCGCGAATACGGACATCGGTTCCACGATCTTCGCCGTGAAGCCCGGAGACGGGTCGGCCCGCGAGCAGGCGGCGTCCTGCCAGCGCGTGCTGGGCGCTTCGGCCAACCTGGCAAAAGAGTACGCGACAAAGCGCTACCGCTCTAACTGCATCAACTGGGGCATGGCGCCTCTGCTGGTGAAGGACGAAACGGTCTTCGCCCTGGGCGACTGGGTATTCATCCCCGGCATCCGAAAGGCCGTGCTGGAAGGCACGCCGGAGTTTACCGCCTACGCGGTGAAAGCGGACGGAACCGTAACGCCGTTCTCCGTGAGCCTGGGCGCTCTGACGCCCGACGAGCGGCAGATCATCGCCGACGGCTGCCTGATCAACTATTACCGCAATCATCCCGCCGCCGAATGACGGCATGAATACGGAGAGTCCGGAAACCCCCGTTTTTTCCGGACTCTCCTGTTTCCTGAAGAGAGGTTTTTCATGAACACCATCGCCGTATCCGAGGCTTTCGGCTCCGCGCCCCCGCGAAGCGCGGCCGTTCTGTGCGTGAAGGGGGAGAACGGCCGGACGGACATGATGCTGACCGACTGGTTCACCTGGCTGAATATCAGACGCAACCCCATGATCAGCTTTTCCCTGCACAGAGACGCGGCCGCCGGGATATCCCTTCAGGAGGGAGATTCCTTTGTGCTTGCTTTTCCCCCGCTCAATGAGGCGAAGCGTTATTCGAAAACCGTCAGCGTAAAGGCGGACGAAGCGGAAGAGAATGAGGGCCGGAAACCGGATACGGTTCCCGCGGACGGGACGCCGGTACGGGTGCCGAAGGGAAGCGAGGTTCTGCTCGTGTGCACGCTGGCCGGCGCGTACAATTATCCGTTCAAAAAGGTGAGAATTTTCAACTGCAATCTGGAAGAAGCCAGAGGCGGAACGGG
>ONXY01000315.1 GCA_900321945.1 uncultured Eubacteriales bacterium
AACACCCTCGGCGGTGAGCAGATCACGAAGGAAGTCAACGAGTGGTACGCTTCCGTTAAGTAATCCCGGCTGAAAGAATCTCCGCGGGGGACTGGTGAAAACCATCAGTCCCCCCTTTCTGACAAGAGGGGGATACCCGATGCAAAAAGCAGTAAAAGTCCCGGGTACGCGTTCCCGGGGAAGGTTCAGAAAGGAAATACCCTTTCACCTGATGCTCCTTCCGGGCGTGGTCATCATCTTCATCTACATGTATATCCCGCTGAGCGGACTGATCATCGCGTTTGAGAAGTTTGTTCCCGCGAAGGGCCTGTTCGGAAACCAGAAATGGATCGGCTGGGATAACTTCATCTATCTTTACAATCTGCCGGGAGCGATCTCCGCGCTGAAGAACACCGTGATCATCGCGTTCTTCAAGATCGTTTTGCATCTGATTATCCCGATCACGATCTCGATCCTGCTCAATGAGATCCGCAGCACCGGATTCCGCAGAACGGCACAGACGCTGATCTACCTGCCGCACTTCCTGAGCTGGATCATTCTGGGCGGTATTCTGATCGATATCCTTTCTCCGAGCGACGGCATCGTGAACCGGCTCCTCGGGCTGTTCGGGCACGAGCCGGTCTTCTTCCTGGGAAGCAACGATTATTTCCGCGGCACGCTGATTGTCACGGACGTATGGAAGGAATTCGGGTTCAACACGATCATCTATCTGGCAGCGATTACCAATATCGATCCGAACCAGTACGAGGCCGCCACCATCGACGGCGCGAACCGCTTCCAGAAGATGCGGTACATCACCCTGCCGAACATGCGGATGATCATCGTGCTGATGATGGTTCTGAGCCTCGGCAACGTGCTGAACGCCGGTTTCGACCAGGTGTACAACCTCTACAGCAAGCAGGTGTATTCCACAGGAGACATCCTGGACACCTTCATCTACCGGATCGGCCTGCTGGACGCCCAGTTCGGCGTCGCGACGGCCATGGGACTGTTCAAGTCCGTCGTGTCCACAATCTTCATCTCCACCAGCTATTTCTGCGCGTATAAGTTCGCGGATTACCGGATTTTCTGAAAGGAGCGGGCGGCATGGTTGAATCGAAACACTGGTCAAACCGTCTGTTTACGGTATTCAATTACAGCCTCATCGGTCTGCTGGCGCTCAGCTGCCTCGTTCCGCTGATCCACGTCTTCGCGATCTCGCTGTCCTCCTCCGCGGCGGCGACAGGCGGTCTGGTCGTCCTGTGGCCCGTGGACTTCACTTTCGAGTCCTACGCCTATGTGGCGAGACGCGCGGCTTTCTGGCGGGCGATGGGTATCAGCGTGATCCGCGTGCTGGTGGGCGTGGGCCTGAACATGTTCTTCTGCATCCTCTGCGCCTATCCGCTGAGCAAGGAAAAGGATCAGTTCCGTCACCGCACCCTTTACGCCTGGTATTTCTTCCTGACGATGCTGGTCTCCGGCGGACTGATTCCCCTGTACATGGTGGTCCGCATGACCGGGCTGATGGGCAGCTTCTGGGCGCTGGTCATACCCGGCGCGGTTCCGGTGTACAACATCATTCTGCTGCTGAATTTCTTCCGCCAGACGCCGAGGGAACTGGAGGACGCCGCGATTATCGACGGCGCCAGCCAGTGGCGGATCATGTGGCAGATTTTCGTGCCCACCTCAACCGCCGCGCTGGCGACGGTGGCCCTGCTTTCCACGGTGTATCACTGGAACGAGTGGTTCAACGGAATCCTTTACATGTCCACGCCGGACCAGTATCCGCTGCAGAGCTATCTGCGGACGATCGTCATCGACATGAAGCTGACCAACATGGGCGCCAACGACTGGCAGGCGCTGGTGGTGGTGTCGGACAAGACCGCCAAGTGCGCCCAGATCTTCCTGGCCTCAATCCCGATCCTGCTGGCCTATCCCTTCCTGCAGCGGTACTTCGTCAAGGGAATGGTGCTGGGAAGCGTCAAGGGATGAAATCTTGAAAAACCCCCGTTCATGATGTACACTGCCGGTATGAAAGGATTTTTCATACCGGCTTTTCACTCTGAAGGAAAGAAGGGGAACGCCGTGCCGCCTGAAACCGGAACCCGGATCCGCTCCGCGGGTCCCGCGGAACACCGGCCGCTGAGCCTGAAGCGGTCCGTGTTTTTACGGATGCTTCTGATCACCCTCGCGGCGGTGATGATCTTCTACCTCATGGGCATGACGATCAACCAGATCGGTATCCGGAACGTCCGGGACGATATGCAGGCCGCTCTGCAGACCCACGCGGAATATACCGCGGACCAGCTGGACCGGGAGATGGAACGGCTCAAGTTTTTCATGCTGGAGATGGTTTCCGACAAGCAGCTGCTGCGCTTCGCGATCTCCCACGGCATCCTGACCGACTGGGAGCGCCTGTCCTACGTCCGGACGATCTCCTCCCAGGAATACCAGATCAAGCGCGCCTCCGACTTGGCGGACTCCGTGATGATCATGTTTCCCGCGTTCGGCAAGACCATCGTTACGGAGCAGTCGCAGTACGCCGACCTGAATCCGGAAATCTGGAACGAGCTGTTTCCCGCCACGGAGAGAGGCCGGGTCAGCGTTACGGAGCGGAACGGCCGCCTCTGGCTGCTTCTGCCCCGGTACGACGGCAGCAGCCCCATGTTCATGATCGCGATCTCCGTGTCCCCGGATGCGCTGTCCGTTTGGCTCAGCAAGCTTGTCAACGACCAGACGGGGGACCTGGCGCTGCTGCGCCTGGACGGCTCCGTGCTCGCCGCCTGCGGAAAAGGCCGGGAGATCCGGGAATCCGGTTCTTCCGGAAGCCGGGACCGGCTGGAGGCGGAGGCCGCGCTTTCCTCCGCGCC
>ONXY01000064.1 GCA_900321945.1 uncultured Eubacteriales bacterium
ATCCGGTAACGCCGGTCACGCCGACGGATCCCGTAATTCCGGTTACACCGACGGATCCGGTGACGCCGGTCACGCCGACGGATCCCGTAACTCCGGTCACGCCGACGGATCCGGTAACTCCGGTTACGCCGACGGATCCGGTGACGCCGGTCACGCCGATGGAATCCACAGACCCGGACGCGCCTGTGACGCCGGACAACTCTGGGGAAGGCGGGGCTGTTGCCCCGAAGCTCATGAGCTTTGTGACCCGGGATATCAAGGGACCGGGGAAGAAGGGCAGCATTTCCGGAAGCGTCGCGGTGGCGAGCGGACACACCGTCGTGGTGCAGCTGACCGGAGAATCGGTTTCCAAGGTCGCTGTGCTGTCCGAAACAGACAACACCTTTGAGTTCAACGACCTGGACGCGGGGGTGTACACCCTCAAGATCACCGACGTGAATACGGGCCTTTCGCTCGAAATGAAGCAGAAGGTCAGCGAAGGATCCCCGGACATCCCGACGGCCATTACGGGGCTCGCCGCCAAGGCGGAGCCGAACAAAATCATCGTGACCGGCAAGGCGGAACCGAATCATGCTGTGGTGGTAGGTACCGATCCTGCCTCGCAGGAGTCCACGGTCGTCAGCGGGAGCGACGGGAAATTTACGGCGGTCCTGACCTGCGCGGCGGGCACCTATAAAGTCTGGGCTCAGTACGCGAACCTCAAGGAAACGAAGGTCACCATGACCGGCACAGTCAAGGTGGAGGACGAGAAGATCGACCACTACCCGACCTTCTCCCGGGGCGACCGGTATCATCCGCTCATCTACCGGCTGCAGCAGCGCCTGAAGGAGCTCGGCTACTACACGATCAAGGTGGACGGCATTTTCGGCAGCGGCACGGAGCGCGCCGTGCGCCTCTTCCAGCAGGTGAACGGCATCCATCCCGCGAACGGCGTCGCGACCAGCCACACGCAGCAGGTCCTGTATTCCCACGCCGCAAAGCCCTTCCACGGGATCGTGCCCTGGCCCGGCGGCGGCACGCTGTACCGCAGCCCGTATTACCAGCCGGCGGTCGTCCCGCTGCAGCAGCGGCTGCGCACGCTCGGTTATTACACCGGCTCCGCCGACGGCTATTACGGCAGCCGGACGCAGCAGGCGGTGCGCAATTTCCAGAAGCGCAACGGCCTGCCGGTGACGGGCACGGCGGATCCGGCGACGCAGGCGCGGCTCTATTCCGCCTCCGCGGTTCCGGCTTCCGGCGGCGGTTATACGCCCGGACCTTCCACGGGATACCGGCTTCTGTACTGGGGCTGCCGCGGCGAAGCGGTGCGCCGCCTGCAGCAGGCGCTCCGGAACGCGGGCTATACCCAGGTCCGCGCCGTGGACGGCGTTTACGGACAATGGACGTATGACGCGGTGCGCGCTTTCCAGCGGGATCACGGTCTCTCCGTGGACGGAATCGCCGGGAGAAAGACGCAGAACGCCCTGTACGGAACCCACTACTGATCCCCGAATATCCGCCTCCCGCGAGGCGGATTTTGAGAATAAGGAGGGTATATGCCGAAGCGACTTTTCCGTTTATTACCGTTCCTTTTCCTTCTCGCGCTTTTCTCTTCCGCCCTGGCGGAGGGAGAAGGCCTTCTCTCCTGCCGCTTCTTCGACGTGGACAAGGGCGACGCCATGCTGATCGCGTTCCCGGACGGGGCGCGGGTCATGATCGACGCCGGCACCAACAAAGCGGGGAAGATGCTGGAAAAGTGGATGCAGGCGGAGGAGATCGACCGGCTGGACGCGCTCGTCATTACGCATTTTGACAAGGACCATGTGGGCGGCGCGGACAAGGTCCTGAAGACGGTCCCGGTCAGCCGCGTCGTGCTTCCGGGCTATGAAAAGGAAAGCAAGCAGCATACCCAGTTCCTGAAGGCGCTGGCGGAAAGTCCAGATACGGAAACGGTGATCCTGGGCCCGCGGGAGGAGACGGTCTTCTCCTCCGGAGGGGCGGATCTCCGCATCTCGGCGGCGCATGAGACGGATTACGGGCCGGATGAGGAGAACGACTTCTCGCTGGCGGGGCGGCTTTCCTACGGAGAAACCCGTTTTCTGTTCACGGGGGACGCGGAAAACGCGCGGCAGCTGGAGCTTCTCTCCGAGGGAGACGTCGCCTGCGACGTGCTGAAGGTCCCCTATCACGGGCGGGCCGTGGCTGCCAGCGCCGATTTTCTGTCCGCCTGCTCGCCGGAAATCGCCTGGATTCCGGACGGGCCGGAGGATGAAGCGGACCGGGGGCTTGTCCAGTACCTGGAAGAAAAGCTCGGCGCCGCGGTTTACCGCAGCGCCGGCGAAGGGGATCTCGTGGTTTTCTCGGACGGGAAGACCGTCTGGGCGGAAGAAGCCGGGCAGTAAGCCCGGTTTTCTTATTCCTCCTTTGTCATCGCGAATTCGCCAAACCAGGGCAGGGCGAATTCGACCTGGCCCGCCCGCGGGCTTGTGATGACGCCGGCTTTCAGGAGGCGGTCCCGATAGGGATTAAACTGATTATTGGTATAATTCAGGATTTCCCGCACGCGGAATACCTCTCCATCTCCTGAACGGGCAATCGCATGCACGACCTCGCGGTCTTTTCCCGAAAGCTCGGACCAAATCTTCTGATAGGCAAATTCGATCAGGTAATCCCGCGCAAGTTCCAGTGCTTTTTCCGGCTGATCCGGGTATTCCCAGCAGAAGTATCCGACCGCCTGAAACGCAAAGGAATATCCCTTGGTCGCCTTGGCCAGCCGCGTGGCCGCATCTTCCCTGATTTTCAGCGCATCCTTAAAGCGGATGGCCATCGCCTGCTCGTTCAGCGGGGAAAGAGAGGTTCTCGGCGCTCTCTCCAGAAAGGTCATTCCCTCCGCGTTTCTCAGCCGATCGATCTGATGATAGAGCCCCGTCATCAGGAGAAAAGCCGGAAGCTGTTCCCGCAGGAAGATCTGATACGCGCTGGCAAACGCGCGCATTTCTTTCGAGTTTGTTGCCTCGTCAACCGTGATCAGCACCCGCTTGCGGTGCTTTCCGATGCTGCGCAGCATGCGGATCAGGGCCTCTTCGATGTCCTGCACAGGCGGGGAATTTTTGATTTCCACGCCAAAACCGAAGACGGTCAGGTTGATTTCGGCTTCCCGGAACCATCGCGAGAGAATCCGGTCGCTGTACAGCTTTGCGGCAAGACCGCTCAGCAAATCCCTCTGCGGATTCAGATTGACGACAATCCATTCTTTCTTCTCGCGCAGGCGGTTTGCGATTTCCGTGAGAAATACGGTCTTCCCGCAGCCGCGGATGCCCGTGATCAGGTTCAGCGCATTTACGGGCCTTTCCTGACAAAATTC
>ONXY01000470.1 GCA_900321945.1 uncultured Eubacteriales bacterium
CACGGAGGGCCGGACTTTCGTTGGGTTCTTTTCAGGGCGCGGGGAAGGTCGCCGTATCGCTGTATTCGCCGTAGTATACGCTCGGCAGGTAGATCAGGGGCATAAGGCCGTCCACCTTCGCCCGGGCCCGCACTTCAAAGGAGGCGCCCGCCTCCGGGAGCGGCAGCGTCGCTTCCGTCTGCCCGTCCCCGATGGTCACGGCCTTCCAGTCCGCGCCTTCCGTGCGGTATTCGATCTCGTATCCGCCGATCCCGGTCGCCCACTGGTCCGCGACGGCCACCCGGAGCGCGCCGTCCCGGACTTCCAGGGCGGTGATCTCCGCCTTCTCCGGAAGGATCATGAAGTGCGCCGTCACCGTTTCGGCGTCGCTGTCCGTCGGGCACACCAGCACGTCCGCCGCGCCGCACTGCACGTTGTTTTCGTACTTCAGCGTGTAGTCCTTCCCTTCCTCCAGCGTATACCGCTGCGCGAGCTTCACGAGGCAGGAGGGCGTCACAGGCTCGCCCGTATATACGTTTTCATAGGGCGTCGCCATCGCGCTCGAGGGCGTTTTCGGCGCCACCTTCACGCGCAGCAGCCCCGTTCCCAGCGACGGCCCGTCCTTCACGCGGACCGCCAGGCACACGTCCCCCGCCTTCCGGGCGGTCAGGAGCACCTGGGAGCCTCCCTTCTGCGGAACGATCTCCGCGATCTCCTCGGATCCGTCCAGCAGCGTCCATTCAATCTCCGGGCTGCCCATCTGCAGCAGCGGCGTTCCCCGGAAATACAGGCAGATCTTCGTGCTGTTCAGCCCGTCGAGCGCGATCAGCTCCTCGTCCTTCATCACATTCAGGACCATGCCCATATCCCCGGCGATATAGTTGCCGTATCCCTTGATGGGGAAATTGTCAAAGGCGACCATCCCGCCCTCAATGATCATGAGATGGGGATCGTTGGCCTTCCTTTCCTCCGTCACCTCGGTGTAATCCCGCCAGGCGCCTTCCCGGTACAGGTAGCTTTCCTTTTCGTTGATTACTCCCCTGGCATATATTTGGGATCCCGGCGGGGTCACCGCGACGTACTCGTTCGCCACATACCGGCCGTCCGGATTCGTCATTTCCAGCACGATCGAGAATTCCTGGCCGGGCTGCAGGAAAACCTCGTCCCCCAGCGTGATCCGGTGGTATCCGCCGAATTCGAACCGCGCGCTTCCGCTGCTCACGCACAGGCCGTCCTCCGGCGAGGTGAAATCGTTGTACAGCAGCCAGACGGCGTACTTCACCTCCGTGTCCAGGTCCTTCGTCATGCAGGAGATCTCCGACAGGACCCTGGCGTGGTCCGCGGTGAAGACGTTGGCCGTCTT
The DNA here is from genome assembly GCA_900321945.1 of uncultured Eubacteriales bacterium. The sequence continues at coordinate 1,343 of ONXY01000470.1, forward strand.
CACCGGCGCGTCGTATTGCTGCACCAGCACGTCCGAAACCTGCAGGTAGTCGTGCTGGTCGACGATCTCCGGGGCCACCGCGTCCGTGAAAACATAGGTCTCCGCTTCCGTCAGCGACTGGTCGTAGTAGGAAATCCAGAAATATCCGGATCCCGTCATGACGGGGTTGCCCTCCGCGTCAGAAACAGGCTCGCCGTTCCCGTCCTTTTTCTGCTCCGGGATGCCCCAGTTCTCGCCGCCGTTCGGGAATTCGTCCCCGGCTCCCCAGCTGTTGCGCGCCAGCCACGCGCCGTTTTCCGGCGGCTGGTGTCCGGCCAGGAAGTTTTCCTTCGGATAGTTGTCGTCCCATCCGATAATGGTCACCGCGTGGTTGGCGAGCATGGGCTCCCAGGTATAATGCGCCCAGGTCACGTTGTTCAGGTACACGCCCGTTTCCGAAAGGTCCTGGTCCGGGCGGGAGGTGTCCGCCATGAAGCCGATGCTGACGCCGCGCTTCATCATCAGCTGTTCCTTGATCAGCCGGGTCGCCTCCGGGTTGTATTCGCGGCTGCCGAAGATCCCGTCGCCCGCGGGGCTGGGCAGCAGGATGGATTCGGTCAGGTAATAATCCCGGGCAAAGCGGTATTCCTCGGGAATGGACCAGTCGTCCGTGTCGCTGTAGCAGTAGTCGCGGTACGCGCCGTTCACGTACCGCTGCAAGGTGTTCTCTTCCCTGCCGCGGTACCGGAACAGTCCGCCGTAATCCGCGCCGTCCTCGTTCGACGGCCCGATGCCCTGCGCGTAGGCGGAAGCGGCCAGGAACGGCTGCCCGCCGGTGCTGTAGACGCTGATCGCGTCTTTCCCCTGCGTCACGAGGCCTTCTCCGGCCTGCGGATTGTTTTCATCCGCGAGCGGCACATGGGAGAAATAAACCATCTGTTTTTCCGACAGGTCGATGGTTTTCCACGCGTCGGGATCGTATTCCAGGATCGAGCCCAGGATACTGATCTCGGAGGACGCGGTGGCCGAAAACCCCCAGCACGTCCCGAAGGGGCCCTGCTGCCGCACGGGCGGCACATAGCAGCGGTCCCCCGCCCCGTCCCCGTCCGTGTCGACGCTCCGCAGGTCAAAGGTTTCAGGCAGCGCCCCCGCGTCTTCCGCCTTTTCCGCGAAGGACGCGCCCGCCGCGAATACGAGCGCCAGCGCAGCCAGCCAGCTCATTGCCCGTCTCATGTTCAGCGCCATCGTTTCCGCCTCCCTGTTTTTTTTTCGCATTATATCATATGCCGCGCCTCCTGGGTATATTTCCCGCGCCGGCCTCCTTCCGCCGCCCGGCAAGAGGATTCCGGGAAACGCGCGGCGAATCATACTTCCGATACAACGCCGCATATATCCCCCGCGCACAAACATGCGGATAAGGAGGAAAAGCCCATGAAAAAGAGTCTCTCCCTGATCCTGTCCCTCGCGCTGGCGCTGGCGCTGTCGTCCCCGGCTCTGGCCGAACCGGCGGACGCGGTCGTATACGGAAA
>ONXY01000224.1 GCA_900321945.1 uncultured Eubacteriales bacterium
CCTCCGAAGCGTGACCGTTCCGGAGACCGATTTCCAGCGCCAGAAGGATCAGCGTCAGCATGCTGGTCACATATCCCTTGGTGGAGGCGCTGCGCTCGATGCCGACGATCAGGGGAATAAAATCCTCGGCGGCTTCCGCGATCGCGCTCGGATTGTTGGAGGAGACGGCGGCGGTATAGAAGCCCGCCTTCCGGCAGCGCTCAAGCGCCTTCACGGTGACCGCGCTGCGGCCGCTCTGGGAGATGCCGACGCACAGCGCCTTTCCGGCGTGCAGGACGGTGCCCTCCATAAAGACGGAGGGATAGGCGGCGGTGACCTCCAGACCCGTCAGCTGCTCCATGAAACGGCGTACGCTGAGGCCGCAATGGAAGGAAGTGCCGGAGCCCACGACGTAGATGCGCTCCGCGTCCCTGTACTTCTCCGCCAGGGCTCCGAAATACTTTTTCCGGTTGTTCAGCACGTCAGCCAGCACTTCCGGCTCGCCCATGATATTCTGATACAGTTCGCTCATTTTTCTCCATCCTTTCTTTCGGTCGGTTTCTTCCGGGTTCGGAAATGATTTCGCCGTTCCCCTCCCGTTCTCCTTCTTTTTTAAAAATATTTTGTTTGATGAACGAACTTTCTTTTTTACAGCGTAAAGCCAAGCAAAATCCAGATTAAAAATAATTTCAGAATGGGTATTGACATTTGAACGAAACATGTTATTATTAGTTTGTTCGATGAAGCAACTAATTATCAGACCGACCCGAATCCTGGAAGAATCCCTGGAATCATGGTATAATTCCCTTTGTTCCGGTACCGACCGAACAGAAAGGGGTTGCGAAATGAACAGTCAGGGAGGTTCCCAGGAGATGATCCGGCACCTGAACCAGCAGCTGGTTCTCGGGGTGATCCGGAAAAAGGAGCCGGTCAGTCGGGCGCAGATCGCCAAGGAGCTGCAGCTGAGCCGGTCCACGGTCAGCCAGATCGTGGACTGGCTGCTCCAGAACGGGCTGGTATTTGAGGCCGAGATGGAGGAAACCGCCGGGAAGGCCGGCGGGCGGCCGGGGCAGATGCTCCGGTACAACGCGGTCTCCTCCTATCTGATCGGGCTGGATCTGACGCACGAGAGAACGACGGCGTGCCTGTCGGACCTGCGGGGAAAAATCCTGCTGAAGGAGGAGACCGCTCCTCCGGCCGGCGCGGAGGACGTCCACGCGGCCGTCCGGCATCTGCTGGAATCCGCCGGGATTCCGCCGGAGAAGGTGAGCCGGATTTCCATCAGCCTGCCCGGAAGCGTGAACGCGGAAGGGAAGGTGCTCCGGTGCTCGCGGCTGCGCTGGCGGAACTACGACCTGAAGAAGGAGCTTTCCGCGTGGTACGGCGCGCCGATTGACATCAACAACGACGTGAACCTGGCGCTGATCGGGGAGCAGCGCTTCGGAAAGGGACGGAACTGCGGAAACCTGGTGTATCTCCACCTGGGGGAGGGCATCGGCTGCGGCATCCTGTGCAACGGACAGCTGGTGGCCGGGCACTCGTTCATGGCCGGGGAGATCGGCCGGACGGTTCTGCGCCAGCCGACGGAGGATTCCCCCCTCAGCCTGGAGGAGGCGATCGGGCTTTCCCGCTTCGGATCCATGGAGGATTTCCTGTCCGCCGTGTCCGGATACACCCGGGGCAGAAGCCGGGACGTGGAAAGCATCCAGTCCTTCATCCAGGTCCTGACGACCGCGATCGTTTTCACCGTCGGGCTGCTGAACCCGCACCGCCTGATCCTGGGCGGCGTCATGAGCGAGGCGATGCCGGACATCCTGGAGGATATCCGGGAAGCCGTCGCCGCGCGGACCAGCACCCCCGTGGATATACAGCTGGCCTCCCTGGGCGGGGAAGCCTGCCTGACCGGAGCCCTCGCCTTCGCCCTGAACCGGCTGGACCGCATTGAGTGAAAGGAGCCGCTGCAATGGGAAAAACCGTTCTGGCTATTGACGTCGGCGGCACCAAGACGGCGGCGGGGCTGGTCGGCGAAACGGGGAAAATCCTTTCCTCCAGCCGGAGACCGGTGGCGGGAGGCAGCCCGGAAAAGCTCGCGGAGAGCCTGACGGAGCAGGCCCGCGAACTGCTGAGGGACGCGGCGGAGCCGCCCCGCGCCATGGGCGTCGGGGTCAAGGGCCTGGTGGACGACCGCCGGAACTTCCTGGTTTCCTCCTCCATCCTGGGAGGGGTTCAGCGGGAGAACCTGCGGGAGATGCTCGAGAAATCCATCGGGCTTCCCTGCGTCATCGACAACGACGTGAACGCCGCCACGCTGGCCGAGGCCGCGTGGGGCGCCGGGCGGGAGAACGACACCTTCGTCTTCGTCAACGTCGGAACCGGAACGGCCATCGGGATCTACGACCGGGGCCGCCTGGTGCGCGGAGCGGAAAACACCTGCGGCGAAGTGTGCAACATGCTCCTTCCCCTGCCCGGGGAGGAGGGGCTTTTCAGCCTGGAGGCCGTGGCCAGCGGCAAGGGGCTGGCGGACGAGGCCGGACGGCTGGCTCCGCGGTTTCCCGGAAACGCGCTGACGAAAGGCGGAGCGCCGGTCCGCGCGCAGGATATCTTTTCAGCCGCCCGGAGCGGGGACGCGCTGGCGGAACGGATTATCGGGAACGCGATCTACGCGCTGACCCTGGCGGTGGTGCAGATGGAGGCCGTTACGGGCGCCGGGCTGTACATCTTCGGCGGGGGCGTCGTCAGCGACCCGCTGATCTTCGACCGGCTCCGCGCCGGCGTGCCGGAATGCTGCCGGCGGTACGGGCTCAAGCTGGACATGGATCTGCGGATCTCCTCCCTGGGCGCGGCGGACGCCGGGCTGCTGGGGGCCGCGAGGCTGGCCTTTTCCCGCTGAAACGGGCGGGATGACGCGAATCATCGGTGTTTCCCCTGAAGAGGGATCACATATATTAATTTAAGGAGGAACCTCAGATGAAAAAATTCGTGTGCATCCTGCTTGCGGCGCTGCTGGCGCTGACGGGCGCGGCCGCGCTGGCCGACACCGTCGGCAACGCGGACGGCGTCATGCTGGAATTCTGGGTCTATTCCGACTTCACGCAGGACGTGTCCTGGGAAGTCATGAAGGGATGGGCGGAGGATTTCATCGCGAACGATCCCGACGTGACCGGCATCAATTTCACCGGCAAGAACGACAACGAGCTGCTGACCGGTCTGATGGCCGGCGTGGGCCTGCCCAACTGCTTCTCCGCTTCCGCCCGCGACCTGAAGAAGTACAAGGAAGCCATCAATCTGCTGGACCTGAGCGAAATCTTCGCGGACACTGAGTGGTCCTCCGGCTTCTACGCGAGCGCCCTCAACGCGGTGACCTTCGAGGACGGCGTGTACGCCCTGCCCTTCATCAGCTACATCCCGCTGATCTACCGGAACCTGGACGTGCTGGCCGCCGCGGGGATCGACACCTCCAAGGCTCCCGCCACGATGGATGAGTTCCTGGCCCAGCTGGAGCAGGTGAAGGCTTCCGGCGTGGACGCCACCACCTCCTGGTCCGCCGGCGGATACTTCTGCCCCGGCGCCATCGTGGCCCTGGACGCCGACAGCCTGACCCCCGGCATCGAGAACGGCGAGACCACGCTGAAGGCGGAACAGTTCGTCCGCGCGCTGGAGACCGTCACCAAAATCGACGGCTTTGCCAACGCCATGATGTACAGCGACGCCGTGGCCGAGGAAGCGTTCAAGCAGAACCAGCTGGGCTTCATCCTGGCCGGTCCCTGGAACAACCCCGCCTACGCCAACGCCGGCACCAACTACGACGTGATCCTGATCCCGCCGTACGAGGAAGGTGGACGCACCGGCGGCCTGCAGGGCTGGGATCTCATGTACGGCGTGACCACCGGAGACGCGAAAGTTGACGCCGCCGCGGCCCGCTGGCTGAAGTACATGGGCACGCAGAAGGCGGAAGCCGAGTGGGCCGTGAAGCTGGGCCGCCCCGTGCTGCGGGAGGACTCCATGGCTGACGAAGCCGTGACCTCCACCATGATCGGCGCCGTGTCCGCCGTGGGCCTCCAGGGCGGCATGCTGCAGATGGACTTCGGCAAGACCAACGTGTTCTGGATGTCCGCCATGGGCGACATCGCGCCCCAGGTTTCCTCCGGCGCCATGAGCGCGGAGGAAGGCGCGGAAGCCCTGATCGAGGCGATCAACGACATGATCGCGGACGAAGGCGAATAAGGCTTTCCCGAACGGCGCCGGGGAAACCCGGCGCCGTTCCCCTGTCCGTCAGGAGGTGAACAAGTTGCAGGCAAAAATTTCACAGCGCGCTCCGGGCGGCCGTTTCCGGAAGAACCTGCGGAAATACGGCGCGACCTATCTGGCGCTGACGCCTTTCTTTATTCTGTTTATCTGCTTCATTCTCGTCCCCATGATCGAAGGCATGGCGATGAGCTTTACCGACTGGTCCACCTCCAGCAAGGGTGAAATCAACTTCGTCGGGTTTGAAAACTATGCCAACCTGTTTTCCGGCAAGGGAAGCGCCTCCAAGCGCTATCTGACGTCCCTGACGAACCTGCTGATTTACGTGCCGGTTACGGTCGCCGTGGGCCTGACCATCGCGCTGGCCCTGGCGCTGATCGTGGGCCAGTTCCGGAACAGGGCATACAACTTCTTCCGGGGCTCCTATTTCTTCCCCACCGTGCTGCCGCTCTTCCTGTGCGCCGGTATCTGGCAGTGGTACATGGCCGCCGAGACCGGCCTGATCGCCAGCAACCTCGGAAAAATCGGAATCGGCGCCAACACGATCTGGAAGGACACGCCCGGATACGCCATCGCCCTGGTCATTCTGATCGACATCTGGAATTCCGTGGGTCTGAACTTCGTCATCTTCTCCACCGGAATCCAGGACATCCCGCGCGAACTGTATGAGGCGGCGGAAATCGACGGAGCGGGCACCTTCAGCCAGATGACCCGGATTACGATCCCGCTGCTGGAGCCCATCCTGTTCTTCGTCATCACCTATTCCTTCATCAGCGCGCTGCAGGTGTACGATATCCCCTGGATTCTGACCAACACCACGGACATCAACGCCGTGGGCGGCGCCAACCAGGTCATGCTGTTCCCCGTGATGGAGATGGTGCGCAATGTGTACAAGGGCGGGAAATCCGCGCTGGGCCGCGCGGCCGCGGAGGGCGTCATCCTGATGAGCATCATTATGCTGATCACCCTGATCCAGTACAAGCTGCGCCGGAAGAACGTGTGAGAGGGGGAAGAGGATGATGAAAAGAAAATCCGGCCGGAAGTCCCTTCCGGAAAAGATCCTTCTCTACGCGATCGCGACGCTCTGGGCCGTGATCTGCCTGTTTCCCATCTGGCATCTGATCGCGGCCACCTTCTCCGCGGACTCTTCCAACATCACGACCACCTTTTTCCCGAACAGCATTTCAAACGGCGTGGACAAGATCGGGTACGCGCTGAACGCGGCGAACATCCTGACGGCCATCAGGGACACCCTGATCTACACGCTGATTACCCTGGCGGGGCTGGTGTGCATCAGCGCCCTGCTGGCCTACGAGTTCACGTTCTATAAATTCCCGGGCCGGAACCTGCTGTACGCGCTGCTGATGGGGAGCATGATGCTGCCGCTGGTGCTGTACGTGATCCCCCTGTACCGGTTCGTTTTCCAGATCGGCATGTCGGACACGCTGCCCGGCATCGCGCTGCCGATGATGGTTTCCCCGCTGGCGGTGTTCATCCTCATGTCCTTCCTGGAGGATCTGCCGCTGTCCTTCATCGAATCCGCGCGGATCGACGGGGCGGGGCATTTCCGGATCTTCGGATCCATCGTGCTTCCGCTGATGCGGAACGGACTGATCACCGTGACGGTCATCATGTTCCTGAAGATCTGGGGATCCTATCTCTGGCCCTCCCTGATCACCGGGAACCGGATCCATCCCCTGTCCGTGGCCATCGGCAACATGCTGAGCCCGAACTTCTACGTGGACGCGCGCGTGAAGATCGCGTCGATGCTGATCTCCATGCTGCCGCCGGCGCTGATCTACCTGTTCTTCCAGCGCCAGGTCATCGAGGGCATGACCATGTCCGGCGTGAAGGGATAAAAAACCGAAAAACCGAAAGCGCCTCATCCGGCGGAAAGAGCGGAGGAGGCGCTTTTCCGTTCCCGGCCGGCGCGCGCGGCCGAAACTTTAGCGGTTTAGTAAAACCCGCCGGGCGA
>ONXY01000372.1 GCA_900321945.1 uncultured Eubacteriales bacterium
AACCCTGGGGCTCGTGCAGGTGGACGAGCTGGGAACGCTGGAAACGCCCATTGCCCTGACCGGTACGCTGAACGTGGGCCGGGTGCACGACGCGATGGTGTCCTGGATGGTAAAGCTCTGCGGAGAGGACGGTATTCCGCTGACCTCCGTCAATCCGGTGGTGTGCGAGTGCAACGACGGCCGCATGAGCGAAATCGTCAGGCGCCCCGTCGGGGAGCGGGAGGTTTTCGCCGCGATCGCCTCCGCCTCCGCGGATTTTGAGCAGGGAGCCGTCGGCGCGGGCCGCGGAACGATCTGCTACGGAATGAAGGGCGGCATCGGTTCCTCCTCCCGCCTGATGGAGCTGGACGGCCGGATTTATACCATGGGCGTGCTGGTCCAGAGCAATTACGGCGCGTCGGCCGATTTCCGGCGGGCCTGCCTTCCGGAAAGCCTGGCGGAATCGGATCAGGGAAGCATCATCCTGATCGTCGCGACGGATCTTCCGCTTTCCTCCCGCCAGCTGCGGCGCGTCCTTCGCCGTTCCTCCGTGGGCATGGCCCGGCTCGGATCCTATATCGGCCACGGAAGCGGCGAGATCGCGGTCGGCTTTACCACCGCGCCCCGGACGGACCTGGGAAGCTTTCAGACCCAGACGGTTCTGAAGGAGGACCGGATGAATCTCCCCTTCCGGGCGGTCGGGGAGTGCGCCGAGGAAGCGATCCTGCAGTCTCTGTGGAACGCCGGGCCGGATACCGCCCTGGACGGCAGTCCCGTCCCGTCGCTGCGCCAGATCCTGAAGGAACCGCGGCCGTAACGTGAAATCCGGCGTCCGGCCGTCCGCCCCGCAGCGGGAAACCGCGGGCACGGCGGAGCCGGGAAACGGGCCCCGCGGCCCGTCTTGTATTCTGCGGGTTCCGGTGATAAGATGAACCGGAAAACCGGGGTTTCGGAAGGAGGCGGGCTCTTGAAGGAGCTGGGATATTACAACGGAAAGGTCGGGGAGCTGAGCGAAATGACCGTCCCCATGAACGACCGCGCCTGCTGGTTCGGGGACGGGGTCTACGAGGCGGGCATGTGCCGGAACGGACGGATTTTCGCCCTGGACGAGCACGTGGACCGGCTCTTCCGCAGCGCGGAGATGCTGGAAATCCGGGTGCCCGTCCCGAAAGAGGAGCTGAAGAAGCTCCTGTATGATCTGATCGGAAAGATGGATACGGGCGATCTGCTGGTGTATTACCAGGTAACCCGGGGAAGCGGCCCCCGGGGCCACGCCTTCCCGGAAGGGCCCGCGAACCTGTGGGTGACCCTCCGGCCGAAGCGCCTGAACCCGGATATGGCGCCCGTTTCCCTGATCACGGACGCGGACACCCGCTTCTTCCACTGCAACATCAAAACCCTGAACCTGATTCCCTCGGTCATGGCCAATGAGAAGGCGAAGCGGGCGGGCTGTTACGAGTGCGTGCTGTACCGTCCCGGCGGGCGGGTGACGGAATGTTCTCACAGCAACGTGCATATCATCCGGGACGGAACCTTTGTCACCGCGCCGACGGATGAGCTGATCCTGCCCGGCATCGCCCGGGCTCATCTGATCGCGGCCTGCGGCCGGCTCGGGATCCCGGTTCTGGAAACGCCGTATACCGTGGACGAACTGAAAAAAGCGGAGGAAATCATTACCTCCAGCTCCACCGCGCCCTGCGTCCGGGCCTGCCGCGTGGACGGCCGGGAAGCCGGGATGCGGCGCGGCGGTCTCTTCGACGCGCTGCGCCAGGCTGTTTTCGACGAATATTTCCGGGAGACGTCGGCCTGATCCGGAAAGTCTCCGGCCGGACCGCGGGCGGTCAGTCCAGAAACGTCGTCTGCTGAAATCTTTCCGGCAGGCGGCTCATATAGTCAAAGCACTCCTCCGGTCTGTACAGAATTCCATGATCCCGGCAGAAGCTGCGGAACAGATCCGTCAGCTTTTCCGCGTTCGGGCTCGGCACCTCGTAGGCGTTGCCGTACGTCCTGATGTACCTTTCCTTCAGTCCCGGAAAATGCCGGTCCAGCGCCGCGTAATAGTATTCCCGGTCGCCTTCCCGGAGCGTGAGGCCCATGCCGAAGCAGACGACGCCCTTCACCTTTACCCGCGCGCATTCCTCCAGAATGGATGTCACGTTTTCCTCCGTATCGTTGATGAAAGGCAGTAGCGGCGTCATCCAGACGACGGTGGGGATGCCTCTTCTTTCCATTTCCTCCAGCACCTCAATCCGCCGCTTTGTGCCGCAGACGTTCGGTTCAACGATCCGGCACAGCCGGTCGTCCCAGGTCGTCAGCGTCATCTGAACCACGCATTTGGCTCTTTCGTTGATTTTTTCCAGCAGATCGGCATCCCGCAGGATCCGGTCGGATTTTGTCTGCACCGCCGCGCCGAATCCGTATCTGTAAAGGATTTCCAGGCATTTCCGGGTCAGTCCCAGCTCTTCCTCGCAATGCATGTACGGATCCGACATGGAACCCGTCCCGATCATTGCCTTCCGTCTTTTCGTCTTCAGCGCCTGCTCCAGCAGTTCCGGCGCGTTCCGCTTGACCTCGATGTCTTCAAAAGGATGGGTGAACTGATAGCATCTGCTCCGGCTGTCGCAGTAAATACATCCATGGGTGCACCCGCGGTAAACGTTCATCCCGTAACGGCCCTTCCCGCCGGTCAGGATCCCCTTCGCGTCCGTAAAATGCAAACCGTCCGTCTCCTTCCGCTCCCGTGATCCGCGCGTCCGCCTCCCGG
>ONXY01000078.1 GCA_900321945.1 uncultured Eubacteriales bacterium
ACGAATTCCGTCATGGGGATTCCCGCCTCCCGCAGCGCGGCGCGCACCCGCTCCCCGGCGGCTTTTTCCGTGTTGGCGTCCATGACCACCATGGGACGGCGGCGGCCCCGGTCCGCCAGCGCTTCCGGAAGCGTCCGCACCGCTCCCGGTCCCGCCCGGAAGAAGCGCAGCCCGCAGCGGTGTATCTTCCCGCAGGAGCAGCGGATCCCTTCCTCCGCGGTCAGCTCGGCCAGGCTCATTTCGCTCAGATGCTTCTCCATGTTTTGCTCCCTTCCGGCGCCCGTTCAGCGCCTTTCCCGGTTTTCCGCCCCCAGCTGATATACTTCCTTCAGCGCCGGATAGATCGCGCTGTACAGCCGGAAAGACTTCTCGTACGCGGCCCGGTTCGCCGGATCCGGAAGGATCTCCCGCTCCGTTTTCAGCACGCTGACCGCTTCCTCCGCCGTCCGGTACCAGCCCGCTCCCAGCCCCGCGATCAGCGCGGCGCCGTAAGCGCCTCCCTCCGAAGCCGCGGACTGGGTCACCACCGGAACTCCGAAGATATCCGCCTGCATCCGCAGGAACAGCCCGCCCTTCGCTCCGCCGCCGGAAGCGGCCGCGCTGTCCACCCGGGTGAAAGTCCGGTAAATGTCCACAATCTGCCGCAGGGAATAGACGATGCCCTCCATCACCGCGCGGATCATGTCCGCCTGCGTGGTGTTCAGGCTCAGCCCGTAGAGCACGCCCCGGGCGGCGGCGTCCGGCCAGGGGCAGCGTTCCCCGCTCAGATAAGGCGCGAATACGACGCCCCCGGCGCCCGGCTGAGAGGACTCCGCCATTCCGGACATAAGATCGAAAGCGTCCGTTTCCTCCGTTTCCGCCCGGGTTCGGATATCCCGGCACAGCTCGTCCCGGAACCACCTCAGCGCGCCTCCCGCGGTCTGAGTGGCCCCGAAGCTCATATAGGATCCGGGCGTCACGCCGCAGAACGCCTGCAGCTTTCCTCCCGGGTTCGGCGTATATCTTGTAAAGCCCATGGATACGTTGCCCGCCGTACCGATCACCGTGCCGACCCGGCCCTCGCGGATCAGTCCGCTGCCGAAGGACTGCACCACCGCGTCCCCGCCTCCCGCGAAACAGGGCGTTCCCGCCTGCAGGCCGGTCTGTTCCGCCGCCTCCGCGCTGATGCGTCCCGCGGTTTCCGTGGATTCCTTTACAGGCGGAAACAGAGACGCGTCCAGCCCCAGGGCCTCCGTCAGCGGAACGCACCAGCGGCGGTTCCGTGTGTCGAAGAGTCCCGTGCCGGACGCTTCCGAAACGTCCATGCAGATCTCGCCGGTCAGGCGGTACCGCAGATAATCCTTCGGGCAGAGGAATACCGCCATGCGCCGGAAGCTTTCCGGCTCCTCCTCCCGCAGCCAGAGCAGCTTGCCTCCCGTGTATCCGGGCAGCATCACGTTGTTGGTCATGGCGAGAAGCGCGTCCCGGCCTCCGGCCGCTCTTTCGGTTTCCCGGCACTGGGGTTCCGTCCGCTGATCGCACCAGAGAATGGATTTCCGGATCACTCTGCCTTCCCGGTCCAGAGGGACCAGACCGTGCATCTGCCCCGAAAAGCTGATTCCTTCGATTTCCGACGCGGAAATCCCGGAGCTTTCCGTCAGCCGGCGGATGCTCTCAAAGGCGGCTTCCACCCACCAGGCGGGATCCTGCTCGGCCCAGCCCGGCCGGGGCGTCAGCAGCGGATACTCCCGGGAAGCCCTGGCGGCGACCCGTCCGTCCCGGGTCATCAGCAGGCACTTGGCGCAGGAAGTTCCGATGTCGATTCCCAGCGTATACAAGGTTCCGCCCCCTCTTTCCGGTTTTTTCGGCTCTCTTCGGGAAAAGTATAATTCTTTGTCCGGGGGAAATCAAGCGTTCCGGGCGCCCGATGCGGAGCGGCGCCTTTCCGCCGTCCTTCACGGTAAACCCGGTTCCCGGAATGATCACCGGAAAGGAACCGGAATGCGCGATGCCCTTACGGCTCTCTTTTTGTCTTCAGCTTTCTGTAGCCGGCGAACAGATACTGCTGATAAACCCCGTTGTACGGCGCGTACCGTTCAAACGGAAAACCTTCCGGATACCCTTCGCTCAGCGCCCGGTTGATCCATACGTCCCGGGGAAACGCGTTCAGCCGGTGCAGGCCGAAAAGCATGATGCAGGCGGCGACCTTCTCCCCGACGCCGCACATACGGAGCAGAGCTTCCCTGCATTCGGGATCCGGCAGCGTTTTCAGGAGTTCCGGATCCGTTTCCCCTGAGAGAACGGCTTCCGCCGCCTTCCGGACATATCTCTCCCTGTATCCGAGCCTGCACCGGGACAGATTTTCCGCGCTGATTCCCAGGATCTGCTCCGGCGTCGGAAAAACATGGTATTCCCTGCCTTTCCGGTCTGTTTTCCGGGTTCCTCCGTACCGGGAGAGGAGTTCCACGGACCGCCGGATGGCCGGTATATTGCGGTTCTGAGTGATAATCGAGGTGACGGTCATCTCCCAGGCATCCTGGCGCAGGATCCGCACGCCGTACTGATCTTTCATGGCGGAGTGGAGAAAGGGATCGGCTTCCGGATCGATCCTGCCGTTGATCATGCTGTAATCCGTGTCCAGGTCGAAATAGGGCCTCCAGACGGTTTCAAATTCTTCCTCCGGGCAGTCCAGAAAAAAGCGTTCTTCTCCGGCCGGACGGATATACAGGCAGAATCCGGCATGCGGAATCCGCCAGGTTTCCCTCTCCCGCGTCCAGCGGAAACACTGTCCGCTTTCGGCGGTCTTCTCCAGATCGAGGCACGCGATCGTCCGTTCCATGAAGCTTTATTCCCCGCCCTGTTTCAGATCCGCCGCGGCGGGATACCCGTACGCGCTCTCCGCGTTTTCCACCGCCCGGATAATCGCTTCGCTGACCGTTTCCGCGGCCAGCATGCCCACCAGATCCTGATCCGCCTCCACGTCTCCCACGGATACGGCGAAAATGCTGTCCCCGTCTGCGGAAGTATGCACCGGACGGATGGATCTGGCATAGCCGTCGTGTCCCATTCCGGCGATCTTGCACAGCCGGCTCTTGTCAAAGGCCGCGTTGGTGATGATTACGGCGAGCGTCGTGTTGCCGGTGAATTTGTTCTCCGTCGGGGCGATGGAGGCTTTCATGAATTCCGACGTGCTGCGCAGACCGCTTTTGTCTTCGTTCAGAAGGCCGGCGATCTGCTTCCCCGTTTTCCAGTCGAAAACGTCGCCCAGCGCGTTCACCACGACGACGGCGCCGACCTTCAGCTCGCCGGTCTGAACGGCGTAGCTTCCGATCCCTGTCTTCATACAGGTGTCCATGCCCGCCGTCTTGCCGACCGTAGCGCCGCATCCGACGCCGTAATTGCCGTCCCGGTAGTTCGGGTTCTCGAAAGCCAGCCTCGCTGCCTCGTAGCCCATGGCGGCGTCCGGACGGACGTCAGCCCTGCCCACCGACAGGTCGTAGATATCCGCCTGAGCCACCAGGGGCACCAGCGCGAACCCGGTGTCGTATCCGTATCCCTTTTCCTCCAGGTACTTCATTACGCCGTTGGCCGCGCCGAGCCCGTATGCGCTTCCGCCCGAAAGGACGATCGCGTGGATCGTCTGCGCCGCCGTCAGCGGGTTCAGAAGCTGGCTTTCCCGGGAGGCGGGCCCGCCGCCCCGCACGTCCAGTCCCGCGCGCATGCCGTTTTCGCAGATCAGCACCGTGCAGCCCGTTCCCGCGTCCCTGTCCTCCGTCTGCCCGATCCGCAGCGGCTGAATATCCGTCACCGGTATTTCCATCTGAAGTCCTCCCTCCCCGGCGGCCGTGCCCGCGGCTGCGGTCAGAAGCGCGAGCAGCGCCAGAACCGATATAATTCTTCTCATGTTTCTTCCCTCCCGTGCGCACCCGCGCAAAGCGCCGTGCCGGAAGGCACGGCGCCGTCTGTCCGGTCGTACTCCGGGCGGAGCGGATCCTGTTTCCGTCTCAGCTTCTGGGGCAGATCCGGAGGATTCCCTCCGCCACGTCCGGCTTGTTCATGGTGTAGATATGGATATGGCGGATGCCGTTGGCGAGAAGGTCGATGATCTGCTCCGCCGCGTAAACGATCCCCGCCTGCTTCATGGCGGCCGGATTCTCGCCGAAGAAATCCACGATCGCGCGGAACCGCTGCGGCACGTCTGTGCCCGACATGGCGGCGCTCCGCTGCAGCTGCCTCGGGCTGGTAATGGGCATGATCCCGGCGATCACCGGCACCGTGATGCCCGCTTCCCGGGCCCGGTACAGGAAGTTGTAGAACACGTCGTTGTTGAAAAACATCTGGGTGGTGATGAAGTCCAGCCCCGCGTCCACCTTTTCCTTCAGACGCTTCAGATCCTCCTTCCGGCTGGGGGCCTCGATATGCCCCTCCGGATAGCAGGCGCCGCCCAGGCAGAAGCCGTCCCCCTGCTCCCGGATTTCCCGGATCAGCTCCGCCGCGTAACGGTAATCCGTTGAGACCGGCCCGTCCTTCGGGATGTCCCCCCGAAGAGCCAGGATGTTCTCGATCCCGTTCTCCCGGTACAGCCTGAGCATTTCCTTTACATGCTCCCGTGAGGAACTCACGCAGGTCAGATGCGCCAGGGTCGGCACGCCGTATTCCCGCTGGATGTCCGCGGCGATCTGAGTCGTGTATGCGCCGGTTCCGCCGCCGGCGCCGTAGGTCACGCTCATGAAATCGGGGCCCAGCGCGGCGATCTTCTTCGCGTTCTCAGCCGTTTCCGTGTATTTTTCCGAGGTTTTCGGTGGAAACACCTCCAGAGAGAAGGTCGCCTTCTCCCGCTTCAGCAGTTCAGTTATTCTCATGCCTGTGGCTCTCCCGCTCCTGTTTTTCCTCCCATTTGATGAGGATGGTCATGGCGGCGCGCATGGCCAGCACGGCGCAGGTCATACCGATCTCTTTCCAGTCCGGCGCCACGATCGTTCTGAGCACCTCGCTGCTCAGCAGGAACCCGAGTCCGGAGGAAATCCCCTCCGTCAGGGTCCCGCGGCTCAGGGCCTTGTTGTTTTTCAGCCGCTGGCCGATGGACCTCACGGTGTTCACGAGAATCACCACCGCGCCGATGGCTTCCAGGATCAGAACCGCGTAGCGGACGACTACCTTGAAGATTTCCTCTATCTCATGATACATGGCTCCCGTCCCTTTCCTTTTTATTTGTCGTACAGGTCATTATACCAGACGGCGAAGAGCTTTGACCAGACCTGAACAGCGGAAAATCAGATTTCTTTTCCGGCTTTTGTTTCTTCCGCGCGCGAAGCCCTTGCATTTCGGCCGCCGCCGCTCTATAATGTGCGCGTCAGAGTAGGGCCCGCTTCGTTAAGTGTCTCCGGAACGGGGAGTTGACCGGGGAACGAAGGCGTCTGCCGCGGTTGCGGGCCCGCACCCGCTGATTTCCATAATGAGGAATTCGTATAACCTCCTTATGCAGCAAGTGTTTGCTCTGAAAGGAGGTTTTTTGATGGCTGAAAAAAAGTCCCGCGTTCTTTACCCGCATCCTTTTTCCCGGGCCTACTGGCGGGATGCCGCTTCGGAGTTCCGCGACGTCCGGATTCTGATTTTCGCGGCGCTGATCATCGCGCTGCGCCTCGTTCTGAAATCGGTGAAGATTCCCGTCGGGCCTTCGCTGAACATCAATGTCCAGTTCTTTGTCAACGCGCTGGGATCCATGGTCTTCGGTCCGGTCGTCGCCGTTCTCGGCGGCGTCGTATCCGATACGCTGGGATATCTTCTTTTCCCGAGCGGCCCCTATTTTCCCGGGTTCATGCTCACGGAAGCCGCCGGCGCGCTGGTTTTCGCGCTTTTCCTCTACCGGGCGGAAATCACTCCCGCGCGGGTAATTCTGAGCCGCTTCTGCGTCAATTTCTTCGTCAACGTCGTGCTGCAGACCCCCGTCATGATGCTTTATTACCGGATGGTTCTCGGAAAGAGCTACGCCTGGTTCGATCTGCCCCGCATCGTGAAAAACCTGGTCCTCTTTCCCTTCGAGTCCGTTCTGCTGATTCTTTTTCTCCGGTACGCCGTGCCGCCCCTCAGCCGTCTGGGTTTTGTCCGCTCGAAGGTGGACAGCCTGAAGCTGACCCGGAGGAACATTCTCCTGCTGATCGCTCTGTCCCTCGTCAGCGCCGCGGCCGCGTGGCTGTATCTGATGTACAGGTAATCGTTCTGATCGGGCGGGATTATCAGCTCCCGGTTGCGCCGCCGTTTCCGGCGGCTTTTTCAGTGCGGCGGAATCAGGAACGCCTCCGCCCTCTGCCGTACCGGTTCCCCGCGGGCAGGAAAGCCGAATAGCACCGGTCGCAGATCGTGTAGGGCCAGTTCCAGGGAAGGTTCCGTCCGCAGGTTTTGCACCGCCGGCCCGGAAGTTTCTGGGTGGACAGCACGTGGATGATGCCGGAGGAGATCAGGTCCTTCCGCTGCTGGATTTCCCGCAGCAGGCTGTCCGGGTTCTCCAGAAAGCGCCGGGCATAGTTGTAGCAGAGATCACAGAGCCGGTAGTCGCCCTCAAGCCGGTCCAGCATGTTCACCGTGCAGCTTTCCGGATCCCGGTACTCCGGCAGAACCGCCTCCACGTCGTACCGCCTTCCCTCCGTCTCCGCGTGATACATGGCTTTCCATTCCTCCAGCAGCGCCGGCTCCTCTTCGTCGAAGGGAATGCAGAGGAACGCGTACAGCAGGTGCTTGTCGGTCGTCCGGGTCTCCATCCGGGAGGCCAGGCTCATCATCCGCATCGTGGAGGCCTTTGAATAATAGTCCCGGTCCTTCATACTGATCCACTGATTCAGAATCTCCGTCAGAGGCAGAGGCAGCCCCAGAAGAGAGTCCGGAAAGCGGATTACGGCCGTGGTCAGCGGCTGAGCCGGACGGCTCAGCGCCGCGGCCACCATCGGCTTGAACCCGAACGCGTTCACATATCCGATGTCGTACTGCCCGTAACGGCCGGCGCGCCCGGCGATCTGGCGGATCTCGGAATCCGTCAGCTGGCGGGTGACATCCCCGTCGAACTTCTCGCTCTCCATGAACACGACCCGCGCGATGGGCAGATTCATACCCATCGCGATGGCGTCCGTGGACACCACCACGTCCGTCTCCCCCCGGCGGAACCGTTCCGCCTGATTGCGCCGGACGTCCGGCGGAAGGGCGCCGTAGATCAGGGACACCGCGTATCCCATCTGCTTCAGCTCCGCCGCCAGCGCGTGAACCCGGGCCTTGGAGAAGACGATCAGAGCGTCCCCCTTCCGTACGCCGGAGGGGAAGTGAAATCCGCCTTCCTCCACCTCCAGCGGAGCCATTCTCTCGTGACGCACCACCGTCATTTCGTCCCCGCAGTCCTGAATCATGGCGGTCAGCAGTCTTTCCGCGTCCGGCGAAGCGCAGACGTGAATCTCCTCCGCGCGGAGCCCCAGCACCGCCGCGCTCCAGGCGCCGCCCCGGTCCCGGTCCGCGATCATCTGGCATTCGTCGATAACCGCGATATCGTATTCCGCCTCCAGGTCGGCCATCTCGATCGTGGAGGACTGCACCCGGCTGTCCGGCACGGGAATCCGTTCCTCTCCCGTAACCAGGGAGCACGGCACGTCCGCCAGGTTCATGCTTTCAAACTGCTCGAAGGCCAGCAGCCGCAGCGGGCCCAGATAGATTCCGTTCCGCGCCGTCTGGAGGCGCTGGATGCTTTCCCATGTTTTTCCGGAATTCGTCGGCCCCAGATGCAGGATGAATCTCCGCCGCATTTCCCGCGCCAGGGGATACAGATCCTTCATCTCCTCCGGAACCGCCTTCAGCAGCGCGTCCCGCAGATTCTTCCGCTCCTTCTGGTTCAGTTCCCGCTCCCGCTGCAGGCCCCGGATGCTCGGGTTCTGTTTCAGGTGCTTCCGGATCCGGTTCTGGGGAAAATGCGCCCGGGTCATCCGCCGGATTTCCCCCGCGGCAGCGCGGATCTGCTCCCCGGTCCGGTCCAGGACGGTTTCCTCCTCCGTCAGGCGCAGCCCGCGGCAGTTCCGGAGCGCCGGGAACTCTCTGAAAATCCGTTTCTCCAGGTTCCGCTCCAGACTTTTCTCCTCCGTCGCCTCGTCCAGGATACGGTCCGGTACGCCGCTGCGGAACACGCTGCGCAGCAGGCTCTCCGCCACGGAACCGTGGGTTTCCTCTCTTTTGATCAGATGGGTCAGGTCTCCTCCGGAAAGGTACGCGGTCACGTCCCGGTCCAGCTCTCCGGCCAGCCGCCCGGCGTTTTTCCGGAGCCAGGTTTTCACCCGCCCCTCCTCCAGGCACTTTTTCGCCTGCCGGGCTTCCCGCAGCGGGCGCCGGATTCTGGCCGCGGACCGCAGAAACGGCAGGTTTACCCGGTTCCCGGCGCTGATCTCCGCCTCGATGAGGGGCCTCAGCCGCTGATACTCCGGAACCCAGTCCTCCGGAATCTCCCCGCTGCGGATCGTCTGATAGATCCGGTCCTTTTTCCGGGTCTGGTTCAGCGCGTTCTGAAAGGACCGGCTCTGCAGATACTCCTGCTCCTCCCCGGGCCGCATGCTGCGGGTGATGACCCGGACCTTCTTCAGCGTCTTCTCCCGGATCTCCCCTTCCCGTTCCCTCAGCAGCTCCCGGCGGTAGGCCTCCTGCCCCTGCCGTTCCAGTTCCTGTGCGTCCAAAATAACCTCCCCGTATCGTTCCTCTTTGGGGGAAAAGTATCAGAATCCCCCTTCTTTGTCAAGGCGTCCCGCCGGCCAGAAAAAAGAAGCGGCCCGCGATGAGGCCGCTTCTCCGGTTTTCCTGCAGATCACGCCCGCATCCGGGCATAGGCCGCCGCGATGGCGGAAGCTGTCCGGGCGTTGTTGTACACCAGCTGAATATTTGATTCCAGGCTGTCTCCGCCTGTCAGTTCCGCGACCCGGGCCAGCAGGAAGGGAGTGATTTCTTTCCCCTTGATTCCCTGCTCCGTGGATTCCCGCACTGCCTGATCGATCGCGCCGTTGATGACCGCGTCGTCCATGGCGTACTGCTCCGGAATCGGATTCGTCACCAGCATGCCGCCCTTCAGCCCCATCTGTCTCTGAGCCAGGAAAGCCGCCGCGACCTCCTCCGGTGTGTCCATCCGGTAATCCACCTTCAGCCCGGAATGGCGGGAATAGAACGCGGGCAGCTCTTCCGTCCCGTAGCCGATTACCGGCACGCCGTGGGTTTCCAGGTACTCCAGCGTCAGCTTCAGATCCAGGATGGCCTTCGCGCCGGCGCAGATCACCGTCACCGGCGTGTTCGCGAGCTCCTCCAGGTCCGCGGAAACGTCCATGGTGGTCTCCGCGCCGCGGTGTACGCCGCCGATGCCGCCCGTCGCGAAGAAGGAAATCCCCGCCATATGGGCGATCATCATCGTGGTGGTTACCGTGGTGGCGCCGTCCAGGCCTCTGGCGCAGACGGCGGCGATATCCCGGCGGCTGACCTTGATAATCTCCCGGCCTTTCTTTCCGAAGTACTCGATTTCCTCCGGCGAAAGCCCGGCCTTCAGCCTTCCGCCGATCACGGCGATGGTGGCGGGCACGGCTCCGCTCTCCCGGATGATCTTTTCCACGTTCAGCGCCGTTTCCACGTTTTTCGGATACGGCATGCCGTGGGAGATAATGGTGGATTCAAGCGCCACCACCGGTTTGCCGGCTTTCAGCGCTTCCTCGACTTCAGGATGAATATCCAGCCAGGGATTTCCGTTCATTCTTTTTTTCCTCGCTTTCCCCGCGGAACCGGCGGATTCCTTCCGCCGCGTTCTCACTGTAAATGCCTTACTTTTCCTCCGCCGCGGCCAGCCGCTGCGTATTCTCGATCTCCATGATCATGTCCACCCGGCGCTGATGCCGTCCGCCCAGGAAGGAGGATCCCAGCCACTCGTCCACGATCATCTTCGCCATTTCGATCCCGACGACCCGGGCTCCGAAGCACAGGACGTTGCAGTCGTTGTGCTGTCTGGACATTCTCGCCGTGTAGGGTTCGGAGCAGACGCAGGCGCGGATACCCTTCACCTTGTTGGCGGCCAGGGATATGCCCAGGCCGGTTCCGCAGATGCAGATGCCCAGATCCGCCTCCCCTGCGGCTACCATTTTCGCCACCCGGTATCCGCTGATGGGGTAGTCGAAGCTTCCGGGCTGGTTGGTCCCGGCGTCGATCATCTCGTACCCCTTCTCCTCCAGATACGCTTTCAGTTCCTTTTTCATTTCCACGGCCACGTGGTCGTTTCCGATTGCGATTTTCATCGGTGTCGCGCTCCTTTCACGGCGTTTGCGTACGCGTCGGCATGTTTCCTGAAAAGCATTCTCCGGCTGTCCGCGGATGAACCGCCGGAGTCCGGCGCGGGTATGTCCGGATCCGGATCCTGAATCCGCGTCAGCGGAACGGCGGTCCTTTTTTCCTGCGGCGTTTCTCCTTCCGGAAAGGCCCCCGCGCTCCTGAAAACAGTTTATCATCGGAAAGGCCTTTTTTCAAGGCTGAGGGGAAAATGATGCAGAAATTGCTGTTTTCGTTCTTCCGCGGACGATTTTGGGGAACTTTCTCTGTTCCTGTGGCCATACTGCTTGCCAGACCCAATATCCTGCGGTATAATATCTGCCGTTTCCGGATATTGCAAAAATAAAGGAGGAACTGATTCATGAAGGAAATCAGAAAGTATCTGGCCGAATTTATCGGTACGTTTGTCCTGGTTTTCGTGGCCTGCGGCGTGGCCGGTCAGACCGGCGGCTCTCTTGGCGTGACCAGCGTGGCTTTCGGTCTGGTGATCGTGGCCATGGCCTATTCCATCGGCAACGTCTCCGGCTGCCACATCAACCCCGCGGTCTCCATCGCCATGCTCTGCGCGAAGAAGATGAACCTGAAGGATTTCATCGGCTACGTCGTCGCCCAGTTTCTGGGCGCCATCGCCGGCGCCGGCGTCCTGATGGCCGTCGTCGGGGACGCGGGCAAGCTCGGCATGAACGCGCTCTATAACGGAAACGCCATTTCCAGCTTCATTATCGAGGCGGTCCTGACCTGCATCTTCGTGCTGGCCATTCTGGGCGTCACCTCCAAAAAAGAGTTCGGCGGCGTAGCCGGCCTCGTCATCGGCGGCGCGCTGACGCTGGTTCATCTGCTGGGCATCAACTTCACCGGCACCTCCGTAAACCCGGCCCGCAGCTTCGGTCCCGCCCTGATCGCCGGCAACCTGAGCGGCATCTGGGTCTTCCTGCTGGCCCCGCTGGTGGGCGGCATTCTTGCCGCGGTGATCTACGGCTTCCTGGCGAAGGAAGACTGATCCCGCACCTTCGGCGTTCTGCGGATACGGCCGCGGGCTTTCGCCCGCGGCCGTTGCTTTTATTCTCTTTCCGGGCCGCGCTCAGACCGGCGCGGTGCCGCGGTTGTAGCTGATGATCAGTCCGCTGCGCTCCGCGTAATAGCTGTCCAGGCCCCGGGTGGGCAGCAGCTGCACCTTCGCGCTCTCCCAGCGGGAAACGATCATGTCCTTCAGGCTCCGGGCCATCTGTTCGTTCATGCAGTGGCATACCGTCATCGGCGTGCCGCCGTATCCGTTCTCCTCCATATCCTTCACGATATGCTTCAGAACCCGGTTCTCCCCGCGCATCAGTTCCTTCAGCTGGATTTCGCCCTCCTGGCTTCCCACGCCGATGACCCGGATTCCGAGGCGTCCGGCGATGAATCCGGCGATCCGGCTCACCCGGCCGTTCTGTACCAGGTTGTGAAAGCTCGACAGGGTAAAGATCGTGCGGACGGACTGCGCCAGCTCCCTGCAGGAGGAGCAGACAGCCTCGAAGGGAATCTGCGCCTGAATCTGACGGACCGCGTTCTGAGCCAGCATCACCAGCTTCGCCCCCGTGGAAAGCGCGTCGATCACTTCGATTTTCTTTTCCGGATGGTTTTCCAAAGCCATGGACCGGCCCGCCATCGCGCTGTTGTAGCTGCCGGACAGGCGCCCGGAAATCGTCAGGGCGATAATGTGATCCGCTTTTTCGAACAGCTTTCTCCACGCTTCGGGCGAGGGGCACGCGCTGTGGCTCTTCTCCGCCTTCTCCATCGCGTCCACCATCTCGGTCACGTTCAGGGAGCCGTCGTCCACGTAATCCTTTCCGTCCAGGTTCAGCACGAAAGGCACGGTATCAAATCCGATATCGGGCGAACCGGTTTCCAGCGTTTTCAGATCGCAGCTGGAATCTGCCACAATCATCCATTTCATCATCCGTTCACCTCGTTCTCCCGCGCTCCGCGCGGGTTCTGCGCCTTCGGGGCGGAACCGCCCGGGCCCCCCTCCTCCGGCATTCCCGTTATACCCGGTTCCCCTGAAAATGTCAAGCTGTCCCGCCGGGCCGCGAAATCCGGGCCCCTTGAAAACACTGCGTTTCTTCCGGAATGCGATGTGAGCGGCGGAAGAAATCTTTCTGAATTGTATGTGAACGTGTTCCGTTTCCTCCGCGGGCCTCCCTTTTCCCTCCGCGGCCGGAAACCAGCCTGCCGGGGGTCCGGAAACCCTGTTGCAAAAGCCCTGTGCCTGTGATATAATCCTCCCCGTCCTGGAGCGGTATCGAAGCGGTCATAACGGGGCTGACTCGAAATCAGTTTGACGGCAACGTCACGTGGGTTCGAATCCCACCCGCTC
>ONXY01000216.1 GCA_900321945.1 uncultured Eubacteriales bacterium
CCGAAATGACTTCCTCAACATAGCAATTTGAACGGACGGAATCGATATTGGCCTGATATCCCAGGTCCGTCAGGGCAGCGTCGATCACCGTCGAGGAGTATATCTCCCCGACGTTCAGCGGACTCCCGTCCGGCGTATAGCCGTCCTTGGCCCCGTCGTTGGTATACTGGATGACCGTGGAGGCAATGTAGCGCTGCTGAGAATTCCCGTAGAAATAGATCGCCAGAGCACCGATGACGGAAAAGAGAAAGATCAGCAGGCTGAATTGCTTCAGATAACGCAGAATACTGAATTTTCTCATGCTTTTTTCCTCCCGCCCGAAAGGAACATTCGAAGGAACACGCAGGTGAACAGCGCGGCCAGGATCAGCGCGGTGTAAAGGAGAGAGGGAACGAGACCGATCCGCTCCGCAAGGCCCGTTTCGGCATCGCTGAAGCCGATAAAGTTACGGGCTTTCGTGCTCGTATATGCGCTGTCCACCGCCTGGATATCCGCGGCGAGCTTATCCAGCGCCGCTCCCATCTCCAGGATCATGGCGTCCGCCTTCTCCGTTTTCACCCGGCTTGAAGCGGTCTTCCCCATCTTTTCCGTCAGATAGGTGTTATACGCGATCTGTTCCATTCGCTCCGACGCACCCATGAGCTGCGCGTCGGCATGCGCGGCCATATTGTCCATCCCGGTTTTGGTTCTGGACATATAGTAGCTCATCGTCTGATCCTGAGTGGGGATCATGACGACCGCGCTCATGGCGGCGTCGTACATCTGGATCCCCTTATTGTCCTCGTCGTACGCGGCCATCAGCTTGTCGTACATCAGGCGGTCCCTGCGTATTTTGTAATTGAGGATGCTGTTCAGGCCTGCTCTGTCCTCCGCGATGCCGTTTTCAATGACATAGGAACGCAGCCTCGCAAGGTCATAGGCATACAGGTTGCTCACCCGCTGCTCCAGATCGGAAAAGGTGAGCCCGGTATCCGGATCCTGATAGTTCTTGCTCTCACGCCTGCGAAGCTGTACGTATTTCTCCAGATGGCTGCACCTGAGCTCCAGCAGGTCTACCGCCATCAGATACTCATCATTGAATTTCAGGTCATCGACATCAAAGGACAGGATGGAGTGGTTGTATCCGTAGTGCTCCACGAAGTATTCGCGGTATGCTCTGCAGAGGAGCGAAAGCATCTCTTCCGCGGTCCTGTCGGCGATCGCGCCGTCGTTTGTGAACCTGACGACAAACGAGGTGCTGATATAGTTCACGCTGCCGCTGACGTTCTTGCCGTGCGTCGCCTTTACGCTGATGCATTCGCTCAGTTCATCCGGGCTTATTTTCCCTTCCAGGCCGGCGTAATCGATCAGACGCTCCATCACCTCGACGCCCTGGATCTCGAAGATATTGAACCGCGTCCGGCTGGGCGTCAGGCCTTCGGACGCCTCCTCGTAATCCAGCGACAGGATCGTGCTCGCCGTGTGAAGGTTCCTGTAATAGTGAAAGCCGCACAGCAGCGCAAGAATGATCAGCAGACAAGCGAGAACGAGGAACCTCCGCTTCCGAAACACCGCCAGGGTGTTCTGCATGCTGTTCCATCCCTTGCCGGGGATGCCCGAAAAAGCCGTTCCCCCGGCCGTGCCGGATCTGTTTTTCTCTCCCATTGCCTCTCCTTCCCGTTTCCGAAGACGCCCCGCCGGCAGGCCGTACGGCTTCGATTCGCAGCCGTCCTTCCCGCCGCGTCCGTGCTCCGGAACCGTTCAATAATTTGCGTTCGATTCGTTCGGTATTCAGTTCGATATTTATAATGTATTCCGGAATACGATCCGTAAAGCGGTGCGGCCGTACCGACGGTACGCACCGAAAGGTGCGAAACGGTCGGTACGCGGAGAAGTATTCGCCGGGACCCGTGCCTCATCTTCGGGCGGAACGCCCGCGTTTTCCGAGGATCGCGCCGCTTTCCGATATAATTATCCAATATTGTTATATCACCGTTCGCCTGTCTTTGCAAGCACAGGATGTGGGTCCGGCTGCAGCACAGAACCATAGGATAATACAGGCAGCGGCGCGGAAAACCCGACCGGGCTCCCTGATCCCGCCGACCTTCGGCAGCTCTGCCGGAGGGTAAAAAAGAAGCCCCCCGCAAAGCCGCTGATGATCAGGGCTTTGCGGGGGGCCGCAGCTGTCTCGTTTATTCCCACTCGATCGTGCCGGTGGGCTTCGGGGTCAGGTCGTAGAGGACGCGGTTGACGCC
>ONXY01000218.1 GCA_900321945.1 uncultured Eubacteriales bacterium
CTTTCCACATGAGGAAGGAACCGATTGGAGTTGTTGATTTTCTGTACGCACGAAAAAAACGGGAAATAATAATATACCGCAGGGAAGAAGTGTTTTCAAGAGAAAAACGCGATGAGGGGAGAAAGAATACTGCCGGAACAGGAAGAAAAGGATGCTGTCCGACACAACCGATAGAAACGGCAGATCATTGCGACGAAAAAACGACCGGATATATGCAAAATGAGTTTTGGGTGAAGAGTCCGTGCGGCGCTGTCCGGGACAAAATCGAGTTTTCCCGCGGGTGGGAAGATCCGGAAGAAAAGCCGAGGACAGATCTGTTCATTTGATGAAGGAAGTCGTCCCGAAAAAAGGGCTGGAAAAAGACGCATGGACCGCGCGGAAAAGGAGCCGGGACCCGTCGCGGCGGCGTCTGCACGGACTCTTCAGTTGAAACAGACATTATTGGAACCATAAAAACAAGCGGAAGGATGACGGGGGCCGATGAAGCTGACGGAATATTTTCTGCCGTACCAGCGACGCTGGATCCTGGACGACTCGCGGATGAAGCTGTATGCGAAATCACGCCGGGTCGGGATCACCTACGCCACGAGTTTCCGCGTGAACGACAAATGCCTGCGGCGTCCGGGCACGGTGCAATGGGTCACCAGCCGCGACGAATTCACGGCACGCGAGTTCATCACGGACTACATCGCGAAGTGGGCGGCGGCGGCCAACGTGGTCTGCCGCGGCCTCGCCGGAGAAAATGCGGTCGTGATCGATCCGCTGCACGGGATCCGGGCGTACACGGCGGAATACGGCAACGGCAGCCGCGTGATCAGCCTTTCCAGCACGCCCGAGGCGTTCGCCGGGAAAGGCGGCGACATCCTGATCGACGAGGCGGACCTGCACAAGGACAGCGGGCGCGTGATCGACATGGCGCTTCCCTGTACGACCTGGGGCGGGCAGCTCGAAATGGTGTCCGCACTGAGCGTGGACGGCAGTGCGGAATCGCCCTTCTGCCGGATGCTTCACGAGGCGGAACACGGCGCGAACGCGATGGGATGGAGCGTCCATCGGACGAGCATCCTTGACGCCGTGGAAGAAGGCTTCGTGGAGCGCGTCAACGAAATGACCGGCGGCGACTTGAGCCGGGAAGAGTGGCTGAAGCGGATGCGCGCGAAATGCCGCACGGAAGACGCATGGCGGACACAGTACCTGATCGAGGCTGCGGAGGCCGGCGCGGCGTTGCTCGACTACGGCATGATCGGCAGCTGCGAACTCGACGCGGAGGAACTGCGCAAGGCGGCGGAAGAACACCCGAAAGCAGAACGGTACGGCGGATACGACGTGGGGCGGAAGAAGGATGTCGCGGTATATTTCGAATTCATGCGCGTCGGGGACATCCTGTGGCAGAGCGCGTACGAGGTCATGGAGAACACGCCATTCCGCATGCAGGCGGATGCTCTGGCGCGGCGGCTCGACGACGGGCGTCTGGGACGTCTCTGCATCGACGCGACCGGGATCGGGATGATGCTGGCGGAGGAAATGCAGGAGCGGTTCGGAAGATACCGCGTGGAAAGCGTGACGTTCACCGCGCCCGTGAAGTCCGCGCTCGCCATGCCCGTGCGGGCGGCGTTCGAATCGCGCGGAATCCGCATCCTGGCGGACGACGTCCTGCGGCACGACCTGCACAAGATCGTGCGGAGCGTGACCGCGGCCGGGAACGTGCGGTACGACGCGGAACGCGACGATTCCGGGCATTCGGACCGGTTCTGGGCGCTCGCGCTGGCGATCCATGCCGCTGGCCGGGGCAATGACGGGCCGTGCGCGATCGACCCGCTGCCGCCGCATGTGCGGCCGATGGAGGAACGTTTTTTCGGATTCTGAGGAGGACGGGTCCTCCACTGTTTCGGTGCTTGGCTTCGCTCAAGCACACATAAAGAGCGGCAGGCAGTGCCATGCTGCGCGATGGCACGGAACCGGCACCATTTACCCCCGGCGGACCGGACGGAGTTTCCGCGGGGTTAAGACAAAACACAACATAGGAGCAGGAAAATGGGAACTGTAAAACGGGATGCGAACGGAGTCCCGGAGGAATGGACGCTGCTGCACGCAGGCGTGAACCGGCTCGTGAAAAACGGGAAGGACTATGAGCTGCATTTGAGCGTGGAAGACCTGGACGCGATCGCCGCATATCAGGAAAAGAAAGGCGAGGCGATCCCGATCGATTCCAATCACTACCTCCACATCCTGGCGGAAAAGCACGGCGTCGAGGAGAGCGAGGCGCTGCGTCTGGTCCCGTCCGGCGTGGCGGCAATGGGATTCGGGACGCTGTTCCGCGACGGCGAAGAATTGCGGATCCGTGCGGAATGGACTCCGGGCGCGTACGAACTGCTGAAGGAAAAAATCTTCCGGTACTGTTCGCCGGTCATCCGCGGGCTGAAGGAAGGCCCGGTCCGCATCACGAGCGTGGCAATGGAAAA
>ONXY01000231.1 GCA_900321945.1 uncultured Eubacteriales bacterium
GCGCCGGTTTTCAGCGAAGTGATAAAGGCCTGCACCATGGGGTAGAAACTCATGATGAAGATCAGAAGGCTGGCGGGAGCCAGAAAGCCCCAGCCGGCCGCCTCCTGCTTCGCCAGGAGCCCGAAGCCTTTCTTCTTTTTCATCGGATAACCTCCAGCCTCTCAGAATGGGAAAGCAGGGAACCGGCGGAAGCCGGTTCCCTGCCCGCGATTCCTCAGGACCCATTCCGGGGAATATTTCGGGGTTTTCGGGGAAATTACAGGCCCATGGCGAACCGGAGCTCTTCCTCGCGGTTCTTCAGGGCTTCCTTCACATCCGCGCCGCCGAGCACGTCCTGGATGGCGTTGCCCACAGCCGTACGGCAGGTGTAATGGAAGTCGTTCTGCTCAACGATCGGGACGTGGGAGCCCATTTCGACGATCGTGGCGTACACGGGCTGGCCGTTGAAGAAATCGATGCCTTCCTGATAGACATCGGACTTGGCCGCGCTCAGGCAGCAGCCGATGACGCCGCCGTTCCGCAGCGCGTTGTCATAGGTGACGGTGGAACCGCCGAAGGTGTAGGCCAGGAACTTCTTGGCCAGCTCGGGGTTCTTGCAGTTGGCGGTCACGTACAGGGAGGATCCGCCGTTGGCGGCATAGCCGGGAGCGCCGGTCAGGGTCGGGCAGGTGGTGATTTCCCACTTGCCGCTGTTGTCCGGAACCTGACGCATGGTGGGGATGATCCAGTTGCCGTTGAAGACGCCGGCGACCTGGTCCTGCATGATGGTCTCGTTGGTGTAGCCGGTCCAGTCGTTGGCCAGGATCAGCACGTGCTCCTTCACCATTTCGGTGATCAGGGTGACGATCTTCACCAGGGCTTCATTCTCGGCCAGGCAGGGCTGACCGTCCTTGAACTGGGAGAGACCCTCGGCCTGCAGCATCATGTAGGGCAGGTCGTTGCCGCTGCCGTCCATGGAGAGCAGAGCCTTGCCGGTCTTGGCATAGACTTCCTTGCCGATTTCGAGGAAGCGGTCCCAGGTGATGCCGGTCACGTCTTCCAGCGTGTAGCCGCACTCGGCCAGGATGTCCACGCGGTAGGCCATGATCGTGGTTCCGTTGTCGACCGGCACGCCGTAGTGCGCGCCGTCAATGGTGGAGTAGCTCAGCTTCTCAGCGCCGAAATCGTCCCAGTTGATGCCCGCGTCTTCCAGATTCATCCAGGCGTCCGGGAAGTTCAGAACGAACTGCTGAATGTAGTGATCCTGGAACAGCACGATGTCGGACAGCATGCTGTAGTCCATGGAGGAGCCGGCGTTGGTGATGGCCTGCTCCACGTCGGAGGAACCGGAAACGATGGTGATTTCCAGCTCGAAGTCGGGATCCACGTTGGCCTTGTAGTCCTCAGCGGCGGCGCGCAGGGCGTTGCCGTTGAAGTTGTCGTCCCAGGCGGTGACGGTCAGCTTCTCAGCGAAGGCGGAGGCCGCGCCGAGCAGCAGGCACAGGGTCAGAAGGACAGCCGTGATTTTTCTGGTCATAGGAAATCTTCTCCTTTTTCATATTATTTCCACGGCCCCGGGGGGCCGCTGAAACCGAAAAACCGGAAACATAAAAAAAGACGTTCTCTCTGACTCAGATTGTACCAGACGGAGGGAGACGTGTCAACCGAAATATGCGATTTTTTGGCTACATTGGTAAAAAGTTTTCCGGATCAAACATTTACGGGCCTTCCGGGGTTCCGGGCCGTCAGGCCGGAATCTCCGCCCGGACGGCCTCCCGGTTCCAGCTCCGGAGGAGCCGCAGCGCCTCCGGCGTCAGGTCCAGAAGCAGCTTCAGCGGCTTCGGCTCGTCCCGGACGAGGACGGTGTAATACGGGACGCCGTCCCGATAGGACGTGTAGTCCTCCTTTTTCACCTTCACGGAGCCGTTCTTCCTGTAGGGCAGGGCCTCCGGCGCGTCCGGCGCGCAGACCAGGAAGATCTGATCCGCGGGGATCTCGTACAGGCGGACGCGGCCGCGGTCGCTGACCCGGTCGATCTTCAGGAACCGGTCCTCCAGCGTGTACTCATACTCCCTTTTCGAGACGTGGCCGTACCAGTAATAAAAGAGCGCGGACAGGAAACAGGGGAGCATGAAGGCCGTGGAGAACAGAACGGCCTGCAGCAGAAAAAGAACGCTCAGCGCGGCCGTCAGGCGGCGCAGCAGCGTTTCGGAGGGCCTGGTTTTCCGGGATACGGATACGACGACGACGTCCTGCATGAGGCATTCTCTCCGTAAAACGGGCCGGGAGCCCCGGGTCAGGGCTGCGGTCCGGTCTTTTTTTCCTTCCGGGCGAAGATCCGGCTTCTGAACAGGATCAGGTTCATCACGATGAAGAACAGGATCAGGATGAGCAGCGTCAGGACCGGCCGGACCGGGGCCAGCGTCGCGAGCAGCATCATCGGGAAGCCGAAAGCGATGGCCGGAAAATTCTGATACACCAGGTTGTCCGCGGCGGGGGTCCGGAAGTCCCCGTCCAGCTCGCGCAGAAGGATCACGCCGGTGCTGGCGGTTCCGGTCAGCATGCCGTACATGGCGAGGAACTGCTCCTCCCGGTAGTCCGGGAAGAGGACGCGCGCGACGAAACTGTTGTAGAGGTAGGTCAGGATCATGCCGGAGACGGCCATGATCAGGATGATGCCCCAGTAGTTCTGGAGCACGTGAAAGCGGATCGCGGCGATGCCGGCGACGATCATCAGATCGAAAAAGAAGTTGCCGGTCCGGGTCATCAGGAAACGGTCCATATACTCCTTCCGGACGAGACCCTTCTTTTTCAGCAGGTTCAGGAGGGCCTTGACGGCGGTCGCGGAGAGCACGCCCAGAAGGAAGTTGAAGCCGTAGATCACCGACTTCATCTTCGGGAGCGCCTGCCCCAGCGCGAACATCAGAAGCCAGGCAAGCAGATAGGCCCCGAAAATGAAAGCAATCTGGATCGTCAGGCGGTCGACGCTGTCCTTCATGGGCTCCTCCGGGATGGCGGAGCCGGGCTGCTCCGCCCGGGCCCGCGGGGGTTCCGGACGGATCATCCCCCGCTTCCGGAGAACGTTCAGGTGAATCACGCCGCCGAGGCTCGCGCTGAGGAATCCGAGGGCGGCGATGGTGAGGCCGAAGCTCTTGCCCGCGGAGAAACCGTAATCCGCCTCGAAAATTCCGCCGTAGTTCAGGGCCTGGCCGGTTCCCTGGCCGTAGCCGAAGGGCAGCAGAATGCCGGCGGCGGGGAAGAAATCCTTCACGAAAAAGGCGGCGGCGACGGAAACCGCGAGGCCGAGAATCCCCTGCAGCAGGTAGGTGGAGACGGTGGTGACGCCGGTGTTGAAGATCTCCGCCGCGCGCGCCCTGGTCAGCCGGCCCCGGGAGGGCCTGAACGCGGAGGCGATGAAGCCGAGGGCGAGACAGTGATAGGTCAGCAGTTCCAGCACGGCGGTGCCGTTTCCGCCGAAGAAGGGGGAGTCGAACAGGGCCGAGCCGGCGAAGAGCCGGTACGCCCAGTCGGCCAGAACCAGAAGAAGACCGCCCAGCACGGACGTGGGAATCAGCGAGGCCCGCAGGAACGGCACGGTCCGCCGCAGGATGTTCGCGGCGAGCAGGCTGACCAGCAGAACCGCGATCAGGTTGATCATGCCCCAGACGCTAGAGTCCCAGAAATTCTCCATTCTCATCGCCTCCCGCGGCGTTCCTGAAACGGTAGTAAATATTGACGTATTTCAGCGCGTTGAACCCTTTTCCGCCCCGGAACTGATACGCCCGGCCGCCGTGATACAGGTTGAGCCGGTTCCGGCCCAGCGCCGCCGCCGCCGTCACTTCGGAGAAGGGGAGAACCAGATCCTCCCCGCCGCCGGAGACGGCGACCCGGTCCCCGTACAGGCTGAGTTCCGTCCGCCGGCGGAGCAGGTTCTTTCGCTTAAACACGACGACTTCGTACATCGCGGCGGGGTCCCGGAAAAGAGGCTTTTCCGTGAATTCCGTCAGATCCAGCCGGCGGACGAAATCACACTGGTAATCGTACCATTCGGTCATCCAGGTAAAGGGAAAGGCGAAGCCGACGCCGCGAAGCCGCTTGTCCGCCCCGTATTCCACGCGGCGGCGGCAGGTGAGGCACTCGGTTTCGTTTCCGGCGCTGCGGAACGGCGAAAGCCCGCAGAAGGGGCAGACGTAGACCGCGCGCTCCAGAAACTCCGCGCGCCGGTCCGACTCATAAAGACCGGTGTCGCGGCCCTCGTTCACGTTCAGGCCGTCCCGGATGACGGAAAAAAGCTCCGCGTCGCTCATCGCCGCGACGTCCTCCGGCTCGATCACCCGGGAGACGTACGCGCGCATGCTTCCCCGGCGCACGCGGTCGCTCCAGCGGGGCTGCACGCCGTATCCGCCCTCGATCCGGTACAGCGCGACGGGCAGCTTCATCATGCGGGCGAGCGTGGCGACGGCGGGGTTCATATACTCGGTTTTTCCGCTGTAGGTGCGGTTTCCCTCGGGGGCGAGGGCCACTGTGCCGCCCTCCCGCGCGACGCGGACGCAGTTCCGCACCGCGACCAGATCCCCGGTCGACTTCAGGATCGGAATCGGCGCGGCGGCCCAGCGCAGGAGCTTCGAGAGGAACCCCTTGGAAAAAATGTCCTCCGTGGCGAGGAAATAGACGGGGCCGGAGAAGGACATGCAGACGAAGAACTGGTCGAAAGGCGTCTGGTGATTCATAAGGATCAGATACGGACGGGTCCCCTGTTCCTCAAAGCGGTCCGCCTTCACGCCGCAGACCCGCCGCACGTACGGCGCCAGCAGGGCGCCGGCGACGCTGCGGACCACCCGGTGGCGGTACCTGATCCACGATTTCTGCTGCTTCATGTGCGGCGCGCATCTCCCCGGTCGAAAATCCGGACGGACCGGCGGTCCGTCAGAAGGAAAGCTCAACGGAATCCGTATAGTGCACCCGGCCGGACAGATCCGTGAGGCCGAAGCTGTAGAGATAGCTTCCCTCCGGAATCCGGCCCCAGGCCAGCGTCAGGCCTTCCGCGGGAACGGTCACGGCTTCGCCTTCATACTCCCGCTCCGACCCGTCGGCGGAAACTGCCGTGAACAGGGGGACGACCGTCATGCCCGCCTCCAGCGGGATAAAGCCGCGGATCGCGAACCCGTTTTCGTCATAGCCCTGGGTCGCTCCGAGCAGCCGCGCCTCCCCGCCGGCGGAACGGCTGCCGAGCAGGTACATCTTCAGACCGTTCACCCGGGCGGGGACGACGAAGCGCGTGTTCCCCGCGTCGTCCGCATAGAGGAACTCGGCCCGGACCATCCGGCCCTCCAGCATCGGCCAGGAGCCGTCGAACATGGAGAAAACCAGCCCCGTCGACCAGTCGACGGTCGTTTCCCCCAGATCTCCGAGACGGACCGTCTCCTCACCCTCCCGGACGCTGAGCACGCCGCCCGCGGCGGACAGGTGGTCCAGATCCGTTTTGTTCAGCTGGACCGAATAGACGATCTGGGAACTCAGGACGGCGGATGAAAAGTAGGAGCCGGCCGTTTCCAGGACGCTTTCCGCGGAGACCGCCTCGCTGATTCCCTCCTGCACGTTCGGGTTCTCCTCCCCGGGCTGATAGTAATCCCCGCCCGCGTTCAGGAGCCCGGCCCAGATGCCGCTCACCGCCGCGGAGGCGGAGGCGGGGGCGGGCGTCGAGGCGGGGGCTTCCGTCTGAACCTCCGTAAGGCCGGCCCAGATATTGCCCGCGGAGGGCGGAGGCGTCTGCGCGGCGGCGGAGGTTCCGGCCTGCAGGCCGGCCCAGATGCCGGAGGCGGACGAATAGCCGTTCCAGACGGATCCGGA
>ONXY01000486.1 GCA_900321945.1 uncultured Eubacteriales bacterium
CCCTTCTCCGGCTGAGCCCCCGGTCCGTCCGCCAGGCCAGGAACAGAATCAGCGCGGTCCAGAGCATCAGCCATCCCCGGAAACCGGGCAGATCCGGCAGCAGGCGGACGGTCCGCGGAAGCCGGTGCAGATTCAGGGAGATCAGCAGCGGAGCCGCGTACTGGGCAACGGGCAGGGTACGCCGCAGAACCCGTCCTGAAAACCGGTCAGTTTTCGCCATGAGCATCTCCTCCGAAGGGTTCAAAAAACGGCGCGTAGGTCGTGTATATCCGGCTTCCGAGGCGGGAGATTCCTCCGTAAAGATGTCTCCGGAGAAGCGCTTCGATTCCCCCGGTTTCCCGCTCCTGAATCATCCGGAGCATCTCCCCGTGCTCCTCCATCACGGATGGCACGTTCTCCCCCTCCATGATATCCAGCGCGCAGAACCGGGTATAGCTCGAATGCGGATTGCTGAGCCGGATCCAGAGCGCCTCCAGATTCATCCGGCGGAACCACTCGTGATGCATGCTGAAATCCGCCTGGAAAAAGCGGTCCATATCGAAGCCGGGCGTACGGTAGGCCGCCGCGGCCTCCTTCATCTGATCATACAGGTACCTTACCCGCTCCACGTCCGTCGGGTTGGCTGCCAGGATGAAATCCCGGAGCACCATGGTTTCCACCGCCACCCGCTCGTAAATCAGCTGATTGATCAGGCTGAGATCCAGCCGGGTAACCAGGCTCCCCTTCCTCGGCACGATCTGCACCAGCCCGTTTTCCTGCAGGCGCTGCAGCAGCGCCCGCACCGGTGTGCGGGACAGCCCGAACCGTCTGCACAGATCGTTCTCGCTGATGCGTTCTCCGGGTTTTCGGCGGAAATGCAGGATTTCGTCGGCCAGCAGCTGATACATCCCCTCATGATCCAAAGGCAGATCACTTGGCATACGGATGCCTCCCATCGGTTTTCTCTGTGAAAATCATAGTTCACTTCACGGGGTTTGTCAAGTGTTGTATACAAGATGCTTCCGCATCCTCGCAGGATTTCACGTTTTTTCTGCGCGGTTTTTGTCATTATTCGGGATTTTTTTCTCTGATTTTTGCAAAAAAGGCTTGTAATCGCTTACATAAAATGATATGATGTATACAAGAAATGCGCTGAAGCGCATATCAAGAAGGAGGAAATACATATCATGAAGAAACTGTTGGCGGTTCTGCTGGCGGCCGTTCTGGCGCTCGGGTGCGCGTGCGCTCTGGCCGAAGATCCCTACGCTTCCCTGGGCAGCTACGAGATGATCGTGGGCCATGCTCAGCCGGAAGGCAATCCCCGGTATGTTTCCATGGAAAAATTCGCCGCGGACGTGGCGGAGAAAACCCACGGCCATGTGAACGTGACCGTTTTCGGCAACGGCCAGCTGGGCACCGAGAAGGAAATGCTCGAGCAGGTCGTGCAGGGCGTGACCCAGGGCATGCGCGGCGGCCAGTTTGACTTCAGCCCCCGTCTGCTGATGTTCACGGCCCCCTTCCTGACCAACACCCGCGCGGAAGTGACCGCCCTGCTGCAGAGCGATCTGGCCAAGAAGGTCTGCGCGGAAGCCGAGGAAACCACCGGCACCGTCATCATCAACCTGTGCGACGCCGGCGGATACCGTCAGTTCTCCAACAACGCCCATCCCATCACCAAGCCCGAGGATCTGCAGGGCCTGAAGATGCGGACCAACGGCATGAAGACCATCGACATGACCTTCACCGCCATGGGCGCCACCACCACCACCATCCCCTACGCGGATCTGTACATGGGCCTGAAGACCGGTATCGCCGACGGCCAGGAGAACCCCTGGGTCAACGTCATGGGCATGAAGTTCTATGAAGTGCAGAAGTATTTCACTCAGGTGAACTATCAGTTCCATCCGGATCCCTTCTATGTGAACGCCGCCTGGTGGAACCAGCTGCCGGAGGAATTCCGCGCGATCATCAGCGAGTGCGCCACCGAAATGGGCGAGTACAACGACCAGCTGATCGACGAAAACAGCGAAGCCGCGAAGCAGACGATCATCGACAGCGGCGCCGAAGTGTACATTCCCACCGAAGAAGAGCTCAAGGCTTTCCAGGACGCCTGCCAGGGCGTGTATCAGCAGATGGTCGACGAAGGCATCTGCACCCGTGAGGAAATGGACGAGATGATGGCCATCGTCGCCGCCGCGAAATAATTCTTTTCGCCGAATCACAGATGAGGCGGGCCGGGCTGCCGTTCCGGCCCGCCTTTTTCAGACAGCCGTTTCAACCGAACTGAAAGGGAGCCTGATTCCGAATGAAGAAAATTGCTTCCGTGGCGGAGAAAATCTATTTCACCGTCGGCGCGGCGGCCATGGGGCTTCTGGCGCTGGTGACCATTTTCACCGTCATCATGCGGTACTGCTTCTCCATGAGCTGGAAAAGCGTATCCGAATTCAACGTGACGCTGTTCGCCTTCACCACCTTCTGGGGGCTCGGGCTGAACGTGCTGCGGGGCGAACACGTCAGCATCAACATGCTTTACGATCATTTCCCGCCCGCCGTAAAGCGCTGGATCACCGTGCTCAACAACCTGATCATGCTGACCGTGGACGTGTTCTTCGTGTATCATTCCTGGATCTACACCGCGAAGATGGGCAAGCAGATCAGCCAGGGCATGGAGATTCCCATGATCTGGATGTACGGGATCATGCCCGTCTGCGGAATCCTGTGCGCGCTGTGCATCATCCTCAAGATCGCCGAGACGGTCACGGCCCCTCTCTCCGATTTTGAAAATCCGGACCGGCCGCTGCCGGAAACGGCGAAGTAAGGGGGGAGCGAACGATATGGCAATCGTATTTCTTCTGATCGGTCTGATCGTATTCGCAGCCGTCGGCGTTCCGCTGGCCTTCTCCATCGGCGCGTCCTGCATCACCTATCTGTCCGCGGCCCAGCCGCTGTTCCTGAGCATGATGCCCCAGCGGATCTGGAACGGCGTCTACAGCGAACTGATGATCGCCATGCCCCTGTTCATGCTGGCCGGCGAACTGATGAACACCGGCGGCATCACGAAACGCATCATCGATTTCTGCATGGAGATCCTGCGCCCGATCCACGGCGGCCTGGGAGAGGTGAATATTGTCGCCTCCATGATCTTCGGCGGCATCTCGGGCTCCTCCGTGGCGGACACCTCCGCCCTGGGCAGCATCCTGATTCCCGCCATGGAAAAGAACGGCTATCCGAAATCCGCTTCCGCGGGCATTACCGTCGCCTCGTCCACCATGGGTATGATCATTCCGCCGTCCACGCCGATGGTGGTCTACGCCATGGTTTCCGGCGCCTCCATCGGCGCGCTGTTCATGGCCGGCGCCGTTCCCGGCATTCTGATCGGTCTGACGCAGCTGGTTCTGGTTTTCTGGTTCAGCCATAAGCATGGCTGGCACCCTGAAAAGAAGCCGTTTTCCGCGAAGCGTTTCTGGAAAGCCATGCTGGCCGGCATTCCCGCGCTGCTGATGCCGCTCTTCATCATCGTCTGCGTCTCCGGCGGCGTCTGCACCGCCAGCGAGAGCGCCGGCGTCGCGGTGCTCTACAGCGTGCTGGTAGGCTTCCTCCTGTACCGGGAGCTGCACTGGAAGGATATCTGGGTCGCGCTGAAGAAGACGCTGATTTCCTCCTCTTCCGTCATGATCATTATCGGATTCACTCAGATCTTCACCTGGATCCTGACAATCCAGAAGGTGCCGGACATCGTGGCGAACTTCTTCATGAGCATGAACGTCTCCCGGATCGGAATCGCCCTGATGTTCGATGTCCTGATTCTGGTGATCGGCACGTTCATCGACGTAAGTCCCGCGATTCTGCTGCTGACCCCCATCATGCTGCCGGTCATGCAGAACTACGGCTTCTCCGCGCTGCAGTTCGGCGCCATGATGATTACGGGCCTGGCGATCGGGCTGGTCACGCCGCCCGTGGGCATGTGCCTGAACGCCTGCAACAAGATCAACCGGATGCCGATTATCGACATTTTCAAAGGTGCGGCCCCCTACGTGCTCTGCAATGTGATCGTTCTGATCTCCATCAGCGTATGGCCGGAGCTCACCGCCTTCCTGCCGCGGCTGCTGGGATACTGATCCTGTTCCGCGCCGTTTTCGGGAATACAAAACGCCCCGC
>ONXY01000214.1 GCA_900321945.1 uncultured Eubacteriales bacterium
ACCGGCAGCAGCGACGACGTTCTGGACCGCCTGGATAAGGACATGATCGACCTGGCCGTTATCGCGGCCCCCTATGATGAAGAACATTATGACGGCATTGAGATCGGCAGCGAGCCCTGGGTCGCCCTGATCCCCGCGGACCATCCCCTCGCGAAACTGAAAGGGACTTCCCTTCCCCTGAAAAAACTGGAAGGCATCCCGCTGATCCTTCCCGAACGGCATTCCCGCCTGGAAGCGATCAACCGGTGGTTTTCTTCCTGCGGGATCTCCCCGGAGATCTTCTGTACGCTCTCCGATTATACCGACGCCGTCGCCATGGTCGAACAGGGTGTCGGCATCAGCATCTTCCCGCAGACCACCTATACGCCCAATCCCTACGTCGTCTCAAAGCTGCTGACGCAGCCTTCCAAGATCGCGCGCTATCTCCTTACCTGGCCCAAGAACCGCAGGCCCCGCGGCGCGGCAGGCATGTTCATCGACTTTACGGAAGACTTTATCGAAGAAGAAAAGAAACATCCGACGAAGAAAGCGGGCAAGGCTGCCCTGTTCCCGGAGGTGCGGAATGCGGAACTCCTCTGACCGCCCCGGCCGCCCCCGGAAATACCGCCGGAAAAAACAGCCCGGGCCGGTAAAGATCATTCTTCGGGTATTGTTTGTCGTTTTCCTGATCCTGTCCGCCCTGTATCTCCTGTACCGCGGCCGGACGCAGGGCGCGGGCGCCATCCCGCCGCTCCAGGAAAACTCCCCGGCCGGGCTTTCCGTAACGTTCCTCGACGTCGGCCAGGGCGACAGTACCCTGGTCGTCTGCGGCGGAGAAGCAATGCTGATCGACGGCGGAAGTCCCGAATACTCTTCCCTGCTTTATTCCGTCCTCAAAAGCAGAGGCATTTCCCGCCTTCGGTACGTCGCCGCCACCCATCCCCACTCGGATCACGTGGGCGGCCTTCCCGGCGCGCTTTCTTACGCGGACGCAGATGAAGCCCTCTGCAATACGGCGGAATATGATTCCGCTTCTTTCACAGCTTTCCTGAACGCTTTACGGAAAAAGGACGTTCCGCTCCGGATCCCGCAGGCCGGCGAATCATTTCCGCTGGGATCCGCGGAGATCACCGTGCTGGGACCTCTTGAGCACAATGAGCTGATGAACGACAACTCCCTTGTCTTCCGGATCCGGTACGGAGATATTTCCTTCCTGGTCACCGGAGACTGCCAGATGGATGAAGAATCTTCTCTTCTGGACGCAGAAAAAGCGGGCATGCTTCCATGCCCGCTGAGATCCACCGTATTGAAAGCCGGTCATCATGGCAGCAGCGACGCTTCCTCCTTCGCGTTCCTGGAAGCCGTTTCTCCCGCTTATGCTGTCATTTCCTGCGGTACCGGCGAAGAAAACCCCTTCGGGCATCCGCATGACCGGACCCTGAAAAAGCTGGAAGACCTGGACGTAAAGATCCTCCGGACCGACCGGGACGGCGATATCCGCTTCTTCACGGACGGCGCCGCGCTGAGCGTCGAGACCGGGAAAAAAGAACCGGGAACCGGATCGGCAGAGACCTCGTCCAGCCGGTCAGACTGACAGTTCCGCCTTTTCCGGAAGGATGCTGATCCTGACCCACGCCGCTTTCGCAAACGGCTCCCCGTCCGCGTGGAGCCATACGGGCGACGACGTCCTGATCTCCACTGCTTTTGCTTTTTCCATTGTCACACAGGGGAATTTCACATGGTTGCCCTTGAAGGCCGTCGGGAAGATCCGGAAGAACTGCCACCGGCTCTTCGGCTCCGCCGCGCAGAGATCCAGGAGCCCGTCCTCCGGCGACGCGTCGGGAGCAAACATAAACCCGCCGCCTTCAAACCGGTGATTCATCACAGCCAGCAGGAGCGCTTGTTTAAAGGACAGATACTGTTTTTCCTCTCCGTTTTCCAGGGTAACTTCCGCCTCCAGGAGCGGCTGGGAAAAAAGGATCCGGATCGCGGTAAACAGATAGATCAGTTTCCCGAGCCCGAGCTTGTTCAGCAGATTCTTTTCGGCTGTTTCCTCTACTTCATGGCATACCGCGGCGTCAAATCCGAACCCGCTGCTGCCCAGGAAACGCCGCTTCCCGATCACTTCCCCTTTTATATTGAGCATCTCTATAAGCCCGACGTCGCTGTACCGGCTCTGTTTTCCGTCCAGGATGGTATCGGTGATCTTTTCCGTTTCTTTCGGAAGATCCAGGTCTTTGGCCAGGTCGTTGGCCGATCCGCAGGGGATCAGGCCGATCCGGAAAAGGGAAAGGTCCGTGAGCCCGTTCAAAACCTGGTTGAGGGTCCCGTCCCCGCCGATGACGACAAGATCGGTCTTTTCAGTCACCGTTTCGGAAATTTCCCGGCAGAGATCCTCGATCCCTTTTGCCAGGGTGGAGTAATGGACCTGATAAGGTTTCCCGCTCTGCAGGAAAGCCGTTTCCAGCGTCTGCCATAATTTCAGGGATCTGCCTCCGGCTCCGGCCGGATTGACTACGACGTGTATCATCTTCCTGCCTCCGTTCTGGTATGAATTACGATCGGACTGCTCCGCCGCCATTTTCTGTTGACGATTTTATTGTACTCTGCCATTATTAGGAAAGTAAACAAAATCGTCTGATAGAGGAGCGGCCGACAAGAGTAGCTTTCAGCACGGGCAGGAACCCGGGAAGCAAAAGGGGAGGCCGCCGAGGGCGCGGATGAAATTCCTGTTTTTCCGCGTACCGGGCTGCCGGACAATATCCGGCAGACTGTCGCACTTCGTGCGGAGAGCTGTCATGATTATCGGAAGATCGATCTGGTCATGGCACAGCGTCATGACCTTTTTTAATGATATCGCCCGCGGTAAGCGGGCAGGGCGAATCAAGCCTGCTTGAATGAGCCCTGCACATTTACCGCGCTAACAAAAACGAGACAAAAAGGGACGCGAAACACAGTGAGCGGACCGATTGTCGAGTTTTTGGTGCGATGCCGGGGGCGCAGGCCCGCAGGCAGCGCGAGGCGATATCATTAACAATATCGCCCGCGGTAAGCGGGCAGGGCGAATCAAGCCCGCTTGAATGAGCCCTGCACATTTACCGCGCTAACAAAAACGAGGCGCTATCATATGCAGCATCGCCCCTGCAGACGAATTTGAAAATTTTGAACCCGTACACCGTTTAGAAAGGAGCTGTTGTATGTTCACAGAATCATTCTGGTCGCTGCTTCCCGCAATCATTGCCATTGCGCTGGCGCTGATCACGAAAGAAGTTTATTCCTCGCTGTTTATCGGCATTATCGTCGGCGGCCTGCTGTATGCCCAGTTTGCGCCCGTCGCGGCTATGGAGCACGTATTTGTCGACGGCATGATC
>ONXY01000031.1 GCA_900321945.1 uncultured Eubacteriales bacterium
ACGGTCTTGTAGGGGCCGGAGGAAGAGGAAGCGATGACCAGATCGTTGTCATGCAGGCCCTTGATATAGGTCCAGGCTTCTTCACTGTCCCAGCCGCCGAAGTCGGTCAGGATCATCTGCAGGTTGTTCCAGGCAGAGGAGGAGGCGGTGGGGTCGGCGGAGATGATCTGGCCCTTCAGAGCGGGATTCAGCAGGTCCTTCAGGCCTTTGATGGTGACGCCGGCTTCCGCTTCCAGCTCGTCGTTGACCCACAGGCAGGGGATCTGGGTGTCATGGTAGGACAGGATGCCGGTGGCGTTCTTCATATCGTCGGGCATCTTTTCGTCATACGGGCTGACATAGGGCTCCAGGCAGTCAGCCAGGTCGCCCAGAGTGTCGGCATACACCAGGCCGCCGAACATGGCGTCCGCCTGGGGGTTGTCCTTCTCGTTGATGATGCGGGCCTTGCTCTCGCCGGCGCCGGCTTTGGTGAACTTTACGTCGATGTTGGGATACTTTTTCATGAAGCCGTCGATGACCAGAGCGGTATACTGACGCTCGCTTACAGTGGTGTACAGGATCAGCTCGCCGGAGGGCTCGCCGTCCGCCGCGGCGATCGTGGCGATCGTCAGGCAGCTGATGCTCATCATCAGCGCCAGGATCAGGGACAAAGTCTTTTTCATGGTATATTCCTCCTTGAAAAATTATGCCACATGCCTTTGCGCAGCGCCGCGCATCGGCTTGTGCTCAGTTGGAACGGGCCGCCAGGAAGGCCTCCGCCTCCTGCCGGGCAGGGATACCGCTGCGTCCCCCGGGCTTCAGGCATTTGAGGGCCGCCGCCGCGGAGGCGAACCGGAGGCACTCCAGCACGTCCTCCGTCTCCAGCCACCGGGCCAGGAAGGCTCCGTGGAACACGTCCCCCGCGCCGGTGGTATCCACCGCCCGCACCGGGAAGGCGGGAACATGCACCATTTTTCCCTTCAGATACGCCCAGCAGCCATCCCTGCCGCCGGTCATGACAACAGCCTTCTTCCCCCCCATGCCGGCGAAGAAGGCCAGGGCCTCCGCCCGATCCTTTCTGCCGGACACCGCAAAGGGGTACACAGCGTTCATGATCAGGATATCGCTCAGCTCCGCCAGGCGCAGGTTTTTCTCGTTGTCCTTCTGCCGGGAGCAGCCGTCCAGGGAGACCAGGGCGCCGCATTCCCGGGCAATCTGAGCGCCCCGCAGGGCGTTTTCATACCGGGTGCCGTCCAGATGCAGGACGGCCGCCCGGCCGATGGCCGCCCGCTGCTCCCCGTCAAAGGCCAGGGGCGGCAGAGCATCCCGATAGGGGAACTTGGTGCGGCTGCCGGTCTCCGGGTTCACCATCACAATGGAGGAGGAGCTTCTCCCCCCGGGGATCACCCGCATATAGGAGGTATCCACGCCCTCCTGCTGAAGGCCCGCCAGGATCTTCTGCCCAACGGCGTCGTCTCCGACGTGGGCCATCATGGCGCAGGAAGCCCCCAGCCTGGCCGCCGCGGCCATGGCCGTGGCCACCGCGCCGCCCCCC
The DNA here is from genome assembly GCA_900321945.1 of uncultured Eubacteriales bacterium. The sequence continues at coordinate 1,535 of ONXY01000031.1, forward strand.
TGGGTATCATCGATGGATACAATGTGAGTGGAGCCATCCTCCGGCGGATAGGCTTCCACGGTACAGATGGAATCCTGGCAGCAATGGCCGATGCCGATGATCCCGCGCTTGCGTTCCATGGAAGGATATCGCTCCGTTTCACGCGTAAAAGCACTTTCATGCTTTGTGTTCGCTTTTAAGGGAAAAGCAGTATATCTGCCTTTCAGATGTCGGTATCTTAGCACATTCCGCCCGGAATGTCAATCTGTCCGGCTGATATTCTCCCAGGTTTTCTTTGACAGATGAAACGGGAGCCAATATAATAAAATTCAGTGACGTAAAAGACCTTTCATCATATTCATACAGGGAGGTAATGACCTATGGTCTCTGCTGAAGCGCTGCGGAAGCAAGCGAACATCAACCGCCGGGCGATCGTGGATATGATCCACGTCGCCAATGCCGGCCATCCGGGCGGTTCCCTTTCCGTGATCGACGTCCTGACGGCCATCTACGCCACCGACGTGGATCTCACCGCCGGGAAGAGAAGCAAGGTGATCCTGTCCAAAGGCCACGCCGTGCCGGCCCAGTACGCCATCCTGCACCAGTACGGAATACTGAGCGACGAGGAAATGAAAACGCTGCGCCGCATGGACAGCCGCCTGCAGGGCCATCCCTGCACCCGCCGGCTGCCGCAGGTGGACGCCACCACAGGCCTGCTGGGCCAGGGGCTTTCCATCGGCATCGGCATGGCCATCGCCAAGCGGGACAGCGGCGACCCCCACAATGTATACGTGATCTGCGGCGACGGCGAGATGAACGAGGGCCAGATCTGGGAGGCGGCGGAGCAGGCCGCCCATTACCGGCTGGGCAATCTGATCTGCGTGGTGGATCAGAACGGCCTCTCGTCCTCCGGTTTCACAAAAGAGGTGATGGACAACCGGGATCTGGCGGCCAAGTTCGCCGCCTTCGGCTGGCGGGCGGAGGTCATCGACGGCCACGATATGCAGGCGATCCTGGATGCCCTGGAGCGCGCCAGGGCCTGGAAGGAGGGCCCCTACGCCCTCATTGCCAACACCGTCAAGGGCAAGGGCGTATCTTATATGGAGAACAACGTGGCTTACCATTCCTCCGGCATCGCCGGAGAACTGTACGATCTGGCTGTGCGCGATCTTGCAAAGGAGGGCTGCTGATATGGCTTACAAAACGGTATCCCTGCGGGACTACGTCGGCAAAACGCTGAACAGGCTGTACATGCCCCGTATGTACGTGCTGGACGGCGATCTGTCCGGCGCTACCCGCAGCCAGCAATTTCAGGCGGAGCATCCCGACCGCTTTATCGAATGCGGCATCTCCGAGACCAGCGGCGTATCCATCGCCACCGGCCTGGCCATGGAGGGCATGATCCCCTTCTACGTGAACTTTGCCATCTTCTGCACCGGCAGCGCCTGGACCCAGGTGCGCATGGCCTGTTATGCCCGGGCCAACATCAAGCTGCTGTCCACCCACCCGGGCATGGACAACGGCCCGGACGGCGCCAGCCACCACAGCAACGAGGATATCGCCCTGATGCGGACACTTCCGGGCATGCATATTTTCGTTCCTCAGTCTCCGGAGGAGCTGGAGGCGGCGGTAAAGGAAGCTCTGGCCATCGACGGCCCCTGCTATATCCGGGTGAGCCGGGATGCGGTGCCGGTGCTGGAGCGGAATCTTTCGGCGGGCCAGCGCTTCGGCGGCGCCAAGCTGATCCGGGATGAGGGCGCCGATTTCGCCATCGTATACGAGGGCTCCGCGCTGACGGCCGCCCAGGAGGGCTTCGATCAGCTGCTGGAAAAGGGCCTGCGGGGCCGGCTGGTGCAGGCGCAGACCCTCAAGCCCTTCCCGGAGGAGGAGCTGATGCCGCTGATCCGGGACGTGAAGAAGATCGTCACGGTGGAAAACCACACGGTGATCGGCGGCCTGGGCGGCGCTGTATCAGAGATGCTGGCGGCATATCCGGCCCATCCTCCGCTGTCCCGGGTGGGCGTACACGACGTATTCACCCAATCCGGCCCTGTGGCCCAGGTGAAGGCCCGTTACGGGCTGGACGGCAGCCATGTGGCCGAAGCGGCGCAATAACAACAGGCGAAAACAGAAAGGGGCGGCTGAGAATAAGCGAAAAAACGCTTCCAGCGGCGTCCCTGTCCCGGCGGAGCAGCGCGCGGCCGCCTTCATCGCCGCCCACGGGCGGGAGATCCCGGATACGCCTTTTTCCGGTTTCTCCTCCGCCCGCCTGTGCGGTGGATTTGCTCTGCGCGTTCACCGCGCAGCGGAAGAAAGTCTGACGAAATACACGCAAAAAAGGCGGGTCAGGAATCCGATTGTCAGCTCCGAAACGTCAAAACACAAGAGAACCAATGTCTGACCGCCCCATATGGTTCAGCGCAGGCGCAGGGAAAAGCGTGAGAAGCCCGCAAAAGCCCGCGCCGGAGCGAGGCGGCTGTACAGGAAGGAAGCCCATGCCGGCGGCCGGGGATTTCGTTTTTTCCGTTCGGGGGACCGGATTCGGAGAAAGCCTGATTTCATGAAATTCTCTGAAGCGATCTGAAAACGACATGTATGACCCCCATGTTTCTTTTGTTTTATTCCTGTAAATCCTTCAGGCATCCGATCGCCGGAACCCGGTTTTCAAAGGCTCCGGCGGTTCTGAACCTGAATTCTCAGCCGGACGTTTGGAGCAGGCCGGCAGGACCATCTGTCAGGATTCTCATATACTCGTACAGTTTCTTCTCAATCCGCTTTTTATTCGAATTCCATGTTTCCGCGACTTGATCCGCAGTCAGCCTGGCAAGATCATACTCTCCGCGCGTAATCATCCCGCAGGATAATGCTTCTTCCAGTTCTTCCGTATCCAAAATACGGGGCGTTCCGTCCCTCAGAACAACAACGTCCAGCAATAAATCATAGAACACCGCGTTCCCGTCTGCGCCTACTTCATTCCGAAGCGTGATATCAATGTACTGCTGAAACAGAATGCCATCATGAAACATGGCGGTCACCGCAAAATGCCCGTCTTCAGGAACCATCTCCAGCCACTGATACCCGTTATCAGCAATACAAAGCTCTCCTTCAGGCGTATTCACCACTTCCGGTTTTTTTAATCCGGTAAAAGTGATCAGCCCGATCCCGCCGTGAAAAACATCATCCCTGCGGTACGTGCAGACGAAGTCACGCTCTGAATCAGCATACCACTCCCGGCGGTCCAGATGTTTCTTCCTGATGGCTGTCATGAAGCCCCTCTTTTCTGATTTTTATTCCGGCCGCCCATGCTTCCCCCGCGCTTCCCCTGAATGACGCAGGTCCGTACGCGGCAGCTTCAATCGACCGGATGTATCCGTTTTCCGCTTTTTTGTGTCCGGATCATTTGCCGCGGACATACCGGCAGGTGAGTCCCCTGCGGCCGGAACATCAAACTTTCCGGATCTGTTCAGACCGCCCGAAAGGACAGACAGCCAGGCACAGCCCGCATGCGTTTTTACGCCCCAGTTTCGGGATAAAGGCACTCCTCATCCGGTTGCATTTCTGATAATCAATGATTTCGGAACGGTCTGTGCCGATTGTCCATTGCCGGTTCTTCAGCGCTTTGCAGGGACAGATATCGATACATTCGGTGCAGTCATCCGGACACCTGCCGACTGTAACCGGCCGGCCGTACGCAAAGATTTCATCAATCAGAACGGCGGACAGCCGGACCCTGGGGCCGTACCTTTCGGTGATAATGACATCATTCTTTCCAAACCATCCGATTCCGGCGCGGGCCGCGGCCGTTTTGAAGGAAAACAGGGCCCGGAGTTC
>ONXY01000077.1 GCA_900321945.1 uncultured Eubacteriales bacterium
CGACGCGGATTTCCAGCCGGATGGTTTCTCCGTTCACGGCCGGCTCCTCCGGCAGGGTCATAAAGATCCGGACCGCCTGTTTCCCGGCGCTTCCTTCCGCGGCCGCGAATGCCTGCGGAGCGAAAACGAGAGCCAGCGAAAGAATCAGCAGACAGGTTTTTCTCATGGAATGCGCCCCCTTTCCCGGACGCCTGCGTACGGCGTCCCCTTCCGTAAATACAGACGCGGAAAAAGCGGAAAAGTTCCTCAGGATATCGCGTCTGAAGTTTTCCGCAGCCCCGTTCCATGGGTTACTCCGTCTTCAGATTGATAAGCGCCAGTCCGATCAGGCAGATCGTGATCCCGAGGATTTTGTTCCATGTCAGCGCCTCGTGATAGATCAGATGCCCGACGAACAGCATCACGCAGGCCAGGATGGCCGCCTGTACCATCTGCGCGGTACTGACCTGCCATCCCGCCTTGAAAGCGCAGATATAACCCGCCTCCAGGCCGACAATGACCAGGCCGAGAACGATCGGAGCCCAGTTCAGCTTTTCGTATTCCTTCAGCAGACCGGTACCTGTTCCGGAAACGAAATACAGGATACCGGAAATCACCGCTCCGACGAGATAGGTGACCGTCAGGGAGGCAAAAGGATTCATTCCCTCCGGAACGGATTTGGCGCAGATCTGATAGAACGTATTGGACAGCACAATCAGAGCAATCGGCCAGATGTAGGACAGCATAAGCATTCCTCCCCGCGTTGTCGGCCCGGCCGTCGGCAGGCGCCCGCCTCTAAGGGTATAATAGCACCGGAGAAAATGAACGGGCAAGAGGCTTTTTGCCGGCAGGGCAATGTCCGGGAAATACGGACGGTTTCCGGGTGAGGCTGTTTCGTTTTCTCAGCCGGTGTGATATGATTGGATTCAGAGTAAGACTCCCGGCTGTCCCGGGCATTCCCGCGAAACTGCCGCGGCCGGAATACGGCCGTACCGGCGCGCTGCGGAGGAGGCTGAAAATGAACCGCACACCCTGTATGAAGGATCCGGGACGGCCCGATCCGAACGGGATCAGGCTCGTTCCCATGACCGCGGAAATGTATCACCGCTATTTCATGGAATATGAGAACGATCCGGATCTGTTTCCGGACAGAGCTCAGTTTGTCCCGTATACATACAGCCGGGAGAAAACGGACCGGTATATTCAGCGGCTGGCCGGTCTGAACCGGATCGGTCTCGCTGTCGTGTGCGGCGGTGAGATCGTCGGCGAAATCGTAATCAAAAATATTGAGGAGCGGAAATGCGCGACGCTCTCGGTTTCCCTGAAGAACGCGCGGTGGAAGGATCGGGGAATCGGAACGCAGGCGGAGAAACTGGCCGTCCGCTACGTTTTCGGCGAACTGGATATTCCCGTTCTGTACGCCGATTCCATCCGGACGAACACCCGAAGCCAGCGCGTTCTGGAAAAGGCCGGATTCCGTTTCATCCGGGAGGACGGGGATTTCAGGTATTACCGGATCGACAGGGATCCGTAGGCCCCGTTCCGGACGCTGAAACGGCGGCGTTTTTTCGCGACGAAAGCTAACGGATTGTCCCCCCGTGGAAATAGCATTCATAGATCGGAATGCCCCGGAAACAGATGGTTTCCTTTCCCTGAAACCAGTCGGAATCCCCTTCCGCGGCGCAGGAATAGCGGTAGCCGTCCTTTTCGAATGTTTCCGGTCCGCGGTAAGGGGCGTCCTCCGGAACGTGAAGCAGCGCTTCCTTCAGAAAATCCCCGCTGAACGGCGTTCCCGTCACGCGGCCGGCGTAATTCATGCTCCAGAAAGGAACGCCGGATTTCCACAGCGCTTCCTCCCCGGCAAAACGCCCGCCGCCGAGGTAGGTATCGTAATAGGTCAGATCGCCTTCGCTGTAAACCAGGTCGTGGGAGCCGGGTCTGGAAGAAGCGGTTTCGGCTCCTTTTCCGGCATAGGTCGCCCGTTTGGCTCTGATCAGGAATTCGACGGTTTTCTTATCCATCTGTCCGAAGATCCTCCAGATTCCGTTCTTTTTCAAAAAAGGCCTTTTTCAGCCTGTCGTACTCTTCCAGGGTGCAGGCCTCCCGGCACTTCGGCTCAAAGGACCGGGTGATCCGGAAGCATTCCAGCATTGCGGCGCAGGGATACAGCCCGCACCGCGCGCAGTTTTCAATCTGTCTTTCCTCGCAGCAGCGGACGACGCGGTACCGGCACCGGTTTTCCGGCCTGCATCCCCCGCAGGAGATTTCCTCCGCGGTTTCGACATGATCCCGGTATCCGATCTTCATCCACAGCTCCGCCGTACGGCGCAGCTCCGCCTCCGTTTTTTCATACGGATGCGCCGTATATCTCGGGCACGCGGAACAGTCGTTTCCGCACGCGGCGATGATTCTGTCCATGTCTGCGCTTCTCCTCCCGAAAACGGTTCTGAACGGCCCGGCTCCGCGCCCGGCGGGTCCGGTCTTCCTCCTACGGAAAAAAATACATCAGGTTCAGGCAGTCCGGCGCGTCTTCGTCCACATACCCGGTGTCCCTGAATCCGGTTTTCTCATAGACTCTCAGTGCGGCGGCGTCCTCTTTTTTCACGCAGACCTCCACGCAGCCGTACTTCCGTTCCCGGCCGAGCTCAGCCAGAATAAGGCGCAGCGCCTCCGTGCCGTATCCTTTCCCCTGCCGGCTCCGGTCGATCATGAACTGCTGCAGATCGTAGCAGGCGGGCTCCTCGTCCAGATCCTTTACCAGCGCGAGGCCGATCAGTTCGCCGTCCTTCTCGATCCCGATAACCCGGGCCCGGCTGGCGCGGTATGCGTATCCTCTCGCAAGAATGCCGGCCGCGCTGTCCAGATAGCCTTTCTGATCCTCCCCTACGGTCAGCTTCACGGCCCGGACCAGGTTTTCCTCATTGATTTCAGTCAGTCTGAGCATATCCGCTCCTCCGTTGTTTTCCGGTCGCGGTGTTCGTCCCCGCCGTCCGCTCTCACTTTTCCAGGTACCGCCGTTTCCGGACGGTCGGATAATTCTCGTTGATTCTTCTGTAGCAGGGGCATTCGTCCGCGTGATCGTTGACGATCCCGCAGGCCTGCAGATGGGAATACACCGTCACGGTCCCGAGATATTTGAAGCCGTATTCCTTCAGCTCCTTCGCGATCTGATCCGACAGACCGTTGCTCACGGGAATACGCCCTTTTTCATGGCCGGCGTACAGGATCGTCTTCCCGCCGCTGTGCGCCCAGAGCCAGCCGCAGAAGCTCCCGTACTCCCGCCGGATCTTCTGAAAGCACCGCGCGTTGCCGATTACCGCTTCGATTTTCCTGCGGGAGCGGATCATGCCCTCCGTGTTCATGATCCGTTCGATATCCTCTTCCGTATAGGCCGCGATCCGGTCGTAGTCAAAGCCGTCGAAGCACGCCCGGAAAATCTCCCGTTTTTTGATCATCAGGCTCCAGGAAAGCCCGCACTGCATCGCTTCCATCATCAGATGTTCGAACATGACCCGGTCGTCATGCACGGGCACGCCCCACTCGGTGTCGTGGTATGTCCTCATGGCCTCAAATGCGAAGCCCCAGTCGCAGGTGCTCATTTCCGTCTGAACCTCCGTTTTGTTCTGCGGCGCCGGGCGTCCGGAGCTCCGGCCGGAACGTCCGGGCTACGCCCGCTCCGACAGCGCCGCCCTGTCCCGGGTCAGATCCCGGACCCATCTGTATTTCCGGAAGTGGTGCATGACCCACGGAATCTTTCCGACCTCGTCCAGGCACGTGCAGGCATAGACCAGCCAGACGGGCCAGTGGAACACAAACGTTCCGAGCAGCGCCAGCGGAAGCGCGATCCCCCACATGGACACGGCCAGGCTGTACATGTCGAAAAGCGTGTCCCCGCCGGCGGCGAAGACGCCGTTGATTGTGATCGTATTGACCACCCGCCCCACGGTATACACGGACATGACGATCATCATGCTGTGCAGGTAGCTTCGTGCGGCGTCGCTCAGATGAACGACGGACATCACCAGCGGCGTGATCGCGAACATCAGCAGAGAGGTACCGATCCCGACGAAGTAGGACATCTTCACGAGGCGCGTACCGTACAG
>ONXY01000515.1 GCA_900321945.1 uncultured Eubacteriales bacterium
AAAAAGCAGTTGACGTCCACCCAGTCGTTCATGGGATAAAGGAACGAGCTCTTGGAGCATACCGCCAGAACGCTGAAAGAGGCCAGGGAGGCAAAGAGCGCGCGCGGCAGGCAGCCGCTGCGCGCGCTGAAAAGCATGCTTATCCGTCTGTTCAAGCGGGACTCCCTCCTTTGGGCAGCCTGCAGGTAAATACCAGACGGCTGCCCTCCATCGCCGCGGAGATGCTCCCGCCGTGTTTCTCCGCGATGGCCGCGGCGATCGCCAGGCCGATTCCGAATCCGCTCTGCCTGTCCCTGCTCCGGGACGGATCGGCGCGGTAGAAACGGTCAAACAGCTGCCTGCACTGATCTTCCGTCAGGGGCTGCGCCACGTCGTTGGCCGCCGTCAGCCGGATCCAGCGTCCTTCGGCTTTGGCGCTGACCGTAATGCTTCCTCCCTCGGAAGCGTACTTGACCGCGTTGTCCAGCAGAGTGGACAGCAGCCGCTGAACGGAAGCCCGGTCTCCCGTAACCGTCAGGCTGTCGTCAGCCTCCGCCGTCATGGTTTTCCCCTGAAATTCCGCCATGGCGGCAAAGGGTTCCGCGGTCTCCTGAAGCAGCGGCGCGATCGGAAGGGTCTCCATGACAAGCGGCGCGTTTTCCTCCTCCATGCGGGACAGGTAAACCAGTTCATCCACCAGATGCCGCATCTGGGCCGTCTGCCGCTGCGTGCTCTTCACCCACGGATTGTCCGGCTGCTCCATCTGCAGCAGCTCCATATTGGTTGAGATCACGGTCAGCGGCGTTTTCAGGTCATGACTGGCGTTCGTGATGAACTGCTTCTGCCGCTCCATATTCCTGACGGTAGGCTCGATGGCTTTCCGGCTGGCCAGCGTGACGAACAGCCAGGCCAGCAGGATGCCGCCCGCGCACGCGAGGGCTGAAATCCACGCCAGCGTCCGCACGGCGGCCAGTTTGGTTTCGCAGTTCAGGAACAGCGCGGTCCGCCCGCCCCGGGGATTGTCCCGGACCGTATACAGGTAGTCCTGCAGGAAAGCGGTCCGCGCGCCGCTTTGAGAGAAGGCCTGCTCCGCCAGGGCGGAGGCTGTCTGTTCGTCCAGATCGGGAATATTGGCCAGATTGATGTTCCGCAGCACTCCGTCCTGATCGATAAAGGCCGAAAACCATCTGGACTCGCTGACCAGATTGCGGGCATGCCTGTTTTTTCCGTCCATGCGCCGGCCCATGTCCTCCCGGCTTATGGTGTTGTTTTCCGAGAGAAAGGAGAGCGTCTCGGTCAGCTCTCCCCGGACGCTGAACCAGTTGGCCGCGTTCACGATCCCGGCGACAAGCACCATGGCCGCCGTCAGGGCGACCAGAGCGATGCGGATGAATCTCCGCCGCAGTTTCCTGATCATGATTTCTTCTCCAGAGAATAGCCCGTGCCCCGGTGTACCCGGATTTCCACGGACGTGTTCAGTTCCGCCATTTTCTTGCGAAGGGTGGAAATGTTGACCCACACCACGTTGATCTCCGCCTCGGTATCCCAGCCCCAGACTCTGTCCATCAGCTGCTGCACGGAAAAAATGATGTGGGGATTCTCCATAAACAAAGCCATCATCTGATAGGTCTTCCCCACCAGGCGCGCGGTCCGTCCGCCGCAGTGAAGCTCGTTGGTTCCCTTGTCCAGGGAAAGGTCCTCAAAATCAACGACGTCCGGCACGTACGCTTCCCGTCTCCGGAGCATGGCCCGGATTCTCGCGAGCAGTTCCTGCGCGTTGAATGGCTTGGGGAGGTAGTCGTCCGCGCCGGCGTCCAGTCCGGCCACCCTGTCCTCGACGGCGTCCCGGGCGGTCAGAAGCAGGCAGGGGGTTCTCACACCCTCTGCCCGCAGCCGCCGCAGGACTTCCACCCCGTCCATCAGCGGCATCATCCAGTCCAGGATGATGCCGTCGTAGGATTCGGCCTCCGCGCAGCTCAGCGCGTCTTCGCCGTCGAACACGGCGTCCGTCTGATAGCCGGAACGGGTAAGCAGCGCTTTGACCGCGGCGTTCAGATCCCGGTCGTCTTCTGCCAGCAGAATTCGCATCGTTCATCACCTGTCTATGATCTTACCAGATTATTCCCGGGCTGTCATGCCCTAAATGCGGCCGTGTCCTTTTTCTGTCCGTCTTCCGGGCCCGTATCACCATCCGTGGCGGCCGCCTCTTCCGCCGCTGCCCTGGCCGGTCCGTCCGCTGCCGTCCTGGCTCCCCCATCCGCTGCCGTCCTGGCCTCCCCATCCGCCGCGGCCGCCGCGGCCGCCGCGCATCGAATTGGGAATGGAAGACACCTGCTGACCGTTGACGATAATCGTTCCGCCGTTGTACTGAGCGGTTCCGTCATAGTCAAAAGTGCTGTTTCCGGTTACCCGGATGATGCCTCCGTTGACGACGATATTGCCGTTCGCGTCTATGCCGTCCGTATCGCCTCCGCCCATCACAATGGTGATGTCGCCGTCGTTGATCTCGACCGTGGGCGTGTAGGCGGCCGATTTCCGGCCCGCGTTGATGCCGTCGTCGCTGCTCTGGATGCTGACGGTGCCGCCGTTCACCTGGACGTAGGTTCCCTCGATGCCTTCGGCGGCGCGGATGTTCAGGCTGCCGCTGTCGATCTGCACCACGGACGTGCCGTGAACGCCGTCGTCGCCGGCGCTGATCGTCAGGCTGCCGCCGCTGATATACACATAACCTTTCTCAGCATCCTCGTCGTTCTCCGCGTGCAGGCCGTCCGTGCCCGCGGTGAGGTCCAGGGTTCCGCCCGCGACCCGGATGGAATCGTTGGCTTCAACCGCCTTGGACGAAGCGCTGATCCGGTATGTGCCGCCGGTGATCCGGATATCGTCCTTGCCCACGATTCCGTTGCAGGCGGACGAAACGGTCAGGGCCGCGGTGCCGTTCAGGGTCAGGTCGGCTTTGGAGAAAATGACGCCGTCCGTGTTCGTGCTGCCGTCGGCGCGGAACGCTCCCGTCACGGAAAGGCTGCTGTCCCCGCTGACCGTGATGAACGCCTTGTCGGCGGATTTCACGTAGATCGCCGGGAAATCGGTGTTGGTGACGGAAACGCCGTCCAGCACGAGCTGCACCTTGTCGTCCTTCCCCGCTTCCACGATGACCGTGGCGTTGACCGCCGTACCGGTAAGCACATATACGCCTGCCGAGTCAATCTGAATATCCTGCCCGTCTGAAACGGTATATCTGACCGCGCCGGTCAGATCCGCCTCCTGGAGCAGATCGCGTTCCGTGAACTGCCCGTCGGCTGCATAAACCGGGGACGACGCCGCGGAAGCGGTGAAAACGGAGGCAAGAAGAAGTACCGAAATAAGGAATCCGATCATACGTTTCATGTAAAGCACCTTCCTTTCTGTGCGAAGAAGCACTGTCTGTTAAGGTAAAAGGGAGCCGGACGGTCTACAGTCCGCTGCCGCTCTCCGCCGCGCGGGCCAGGGAGACGGGCAGATTGCCGTTTCTCTCCCGGACGGCGTCCAGAAAGCGTTTGCTTTCCCCGGCGTCCCGAAGCACGCCGCGGTAGATCAGCTGGTAGGTGGTTCCCATTTCAGCCGTGCGCACACGGATCAGCTCCCAGGCCGAAAAGTGCGCGTCCAGCAGATCGTCAAACAGTTCGTCGTAATCCAGGCTCTCCGGAATGGAAATCCGCAGTTCCCGCTGGTTCTCCGCTGTCTTCCCGAATCCGCAGGCCGACAGAACGGCGTGGAACGTCAGACAGAGCACGGTAAGCAGGCAGGCGGCCGCCACATATCCGGCTCCCAGGCAGAGGCCGACCGCCGCGGCCAGGAATACCGCCAGGATCTCCATGCCGGTACCCTGAACCGAGCGGAACCGGATCAGGCTGAAAGAACCCGCCACGGCGATTCCCGCTCCGAGGTTGCCGTTGACCGCCATGATCACCGTCGCGACAATCACGGGCAGCAGCGCCAGCGTGAAGGCAAAGGAGCGCGTGGCCGTCAGATTCGTCTTTGTGTAATACAGCGCTCCCGCGAAGCCCAGGAGCAGCGCGGTCCCCAGGGCCGCCAGGACGCTGCTCCAGGTCAGGCTCCCAGTGACAAAGATACTGTTGAACATTTTTTCGCGCTCCTTTCGTTTTCCTCCGCGCAGGGCCGGATATACCGCTGATATGCCAGGCCGTACTTGGAAAAGTGTGTCCTTCGGGCCCCGGTTTCCTGCAGCAGCCGGATAAGCCACAGGGGATAGACGCCGTTCGTCTTGATTTCCATCAGCCGCCGGTCGGCGGGAAGAAGAGGAATGCCTTTCATCCCGGAGTTCAGGTCGGGTTCCCGGTCCCGGAAAGTCAGGCAGCGGTCAAAGGTGATGCGCACCCCCGGCTGTTCCCTGCAGAACCACGCGTCCCGGTCGTAGGAAATGACCGCGGCGGGCTGCAGGCTGTACCGGCGCAGCATCCACTGTATTTCGCGGCCCACCTGTCCGGTTTTTTCCGGCATCCGTCCCCGGAGCAGCGCTTCCGTCGCTTCCCGCAGCGGCATTTCCGTCCGCCGCTTGTATACCACGCCGTCGAATTTCTTCTTGATTTCAACAAACGACTGCGTCAGATCTCCCGGCCCGCCGTACGCGCGCAGGCGCAGCTTCTCCTTATAGGCCGGGCGTTCCAGGGACGCGCGGATCAGGGCGTGATCGGCCGTGTCGTAATACAGGCTTTGCACGCGCGGGCTTCCGAAGTCTGCTTTTTCGAAACCCAGCCGCATGAGCCCCGTCTCCATCGCGGCGGCCTGAAGCAGGGTCAGCAGGTATTTGGTCTCGACCCTCGCGAAACTCTCCTCCATGAGCGTCATTCCTTTCCGCCGTTCCATGCCGCGCTGCATACGCTCTGTATGATGCCGCTGGCGCACAGGGCGGCCAGCAGGCAGCGGGAAATCCCGTTGTCCACAAAGTTCATCATGGGATTGAACTGGTCCAGAATCAGGAAGACCGCGAACATCAGGGACAGGATGACGGTCAGGTGGCTGAAAAGCGCCCGTGCCTTATTCATAATCTTTCACCTCCGTAATCAGCAGCGCGTCGCTGCTCTCCCGTCCTCCGCCGGAAGGATTGTTGATGACCTCGCTCTTCCAGACCATGATGGAGGAATTGCCTCCGTCCAGGTTGTACGCCGCCGTGCAGCCGAGGTCGTAAAACAGCTGGCTCAGAGCCGGCAGGGTAATGCCCGCCGATTCTCCCCGCCCGTCCACGACCACCATGCAGTAGTGGCCGGGCTCATAGTAGCCGATGGCGGTGCGCGGATTGGCCGAGATGATGCGGCCTGTGCTTGCGAAGGCCGTCAGGACGCTGCCGTCGGTATCGAGCAGCGCGGGCCCGAAGGTCCAGGCCTGCCACGCTCCGTTCTGAACGGCCTCCTCCACCGAAAAGGACTGCCCCGGCATGACCCGCATCGTACCGTCGTAGTACAGAACGCATACGTCGCAGTCGGTTCTGTTGGCCCGGTAGATCACCCCGTTGCGGATCACGACGCCTTCGCTGGTGTTCCCGTAGTAATCGCCGTTGACCGCCACCAGGGCGTTTTTCAGCATCGCCATGTCCTCAATGCTGTCCCGGAACCCGGAGCCGTACGTATCGCCGGCCAGCGCGGCCTGGAAGCAGGTGATGTCCCGCACGTAGATGTCAGCCAGGTAATAGGTCGTCCGCCCCAGGGTTTCCTCCGTAACGGTGATGGAAATGTCCGGACTGGAGTAGCTGTTCTCCGTGACGACGACGGTATCCGTATACTTCTCGGCGAACTTCCCGCTGATCGGCGCGGCGTCTTCCGGTTCCGCCGCGGTTTCACCGCCGTCTTCGGACAGGGCGCTTCCGCCTTTCCCGTTTGAACCGCCGTTTCCTCTGCCGCCGCTGTTCTGCCTGCCGCCGTTGTTCTGCCTGCCGCCTTTCGCGATCGTCAGAGGCGCGTCGCCGGTTCCGGCTGAGGCGATCAGCACGGCGTCCTCCGGCAGCGCCAGCCCGGAGTTGTTTTCATCCCCGTCGTTCTGATACGGATTGCTTATGACGATTCCGAGGCTCTGCTGCTGCCGGGGCAGCACGTGATGAAACAGGGCAAAGGCCGTCAGAGCCAGGCCCGTACAGATAATGTCGATCAGAATGTTCCGCAGTACGCGGTGTTTCTTCA
>ONXY01000038.1 GCA_900321945.1 uncultured Eubacteriales bacterium
CAATGAGTTCGTTTTCTCCGCCAGCGAGCAGGCGTTTTTCGCCGAGAAGGGCTTCCAGAATGAGCCCAGCCGCTGCCCCGCCTGCCGCGCCGCCCGCCGCGCCCAGAACGGCGGCAATGGCCCCCGGCAGATGTACGAAGTGATCTGCGACGGCTGCGGCCGCACCACGCAGGTTCCCTTCCAGCCCCGCGGAGACAAGCCCGTGTACTGCCGTGAGTGCTTCGAGGCGCAGCGTCAGAACCGGTATTAATCCCAGGATGTTTCAGACCGCCGCGGCCATTCGGCCGCGGCGGTTTTTTATGTAAAAAACGGCCCTCCGGTACGGAGAGCCGTTTCCGCTTTCCGGCGGAAAAAAAACGCGCCCGCGCGCGTTTCTCCCCGCCGCGGCGCGATTCCTACACCACGCGCTGCCCGGCGGAGGTATGCATCTGGTTTTTCCGGAAGGGACGGATGCTGTCCGTCCAGGTGAACCCGTCCAGGGACAGATTGATTCCGTATTCCGTCAGCACGTTGCTGATATCCTCGAAGAGAACGTACAGGTGCCGGGCGAAAAAGCCCCCCGGGCTTCCGCACGGTTCGCACAGCAGCTGGTTCATCCCCCAGACCCGGATGGGATCGTACCCGTCGAACGCGAAGGAGGATCCGTACGGGCTGTCCGCCGTGCCGCGAAGGTCGCAGGGCGTGGAGGGAAGCCAGCTGGAAGCGTTCCGCAGCAGACCGTAGAAGCACTGAAGAACGCGCCCCGGAAGGGAGAAACACAGCTCGTCCACAAAAAGGCCGAGCGCGTTGTAGGTGGAGAAGGAAAGAATACCGTTTTCATACAGAATGATGCAGAAGCCGCCGTCCTGCGGCTGCGTATCCCGGGCGAAGGGGCGGAATTTGTACTGGAAAACAGGCTTGTGACCGTATCTGGAGATCAAGCTGATCCGCTCCCCCTTCCTTTCCCAATTCTTTCGATATGATAGTTCAAATTGTGACCGCAGTCAAGGGTATTACACTACATGTTGTGGTCAAAAGTATGAACTTTTCGTAATAATCGTAATAATATATAACCTCCCGTCTCCTTATGGGGGAGAGGGAGGTTTTGGCGTCCTTTATCTGGGATTAATTGTTTCTTCTTTATTACCAATTTGCTTGAATGCTTCAGCTGTTTCTTTCAGTCCGTAAAAAACGCGTCAGCGCGTCCCGGTTCTCCGCGGGCGTCGTGGTGGGCCGGCCCAGATCCTTCCGGGCTCCGCATGCGCAGCGGACCTCGATCATGACCGGTCCCTGTGATCTCCCGGCCTCCTCCAGCGCCTCGGCGAGGGACCCCCTGTCTCCGGCGGACAGAACCTTCCGGTATCCGGCGGCCCGGGCCAGCGCCGGCAGATCCAGTTTCCTGTCGCACACCGGCATTCCTCCCACGGTTTCATGCGCGCCGTTGTTGATCACCGCGTGGATCAGGTTTCCCGGCGCCTCCTGCCCGATCAGGGCCAGCGCGCCGAGATGCATCAGCGCCGCGCCGTCCCCGTCCAGGCAGAAGACTCTCCTTTCGGGCTTCTCCATGGCGATTTTCAGCGCGATCATGGAAGCGTGGCCCATGCTCCCGACGGTCAGAAAATCCTTTTCATGCCCCTGCCCGTTCCGCTCCCGGATTTCAAAGACCTCCCGGCTCAGCTTTCCGGTCGTGCAGACGAAAACGTCCGTTTCCCCTCCCGCGGACAGAAGAATCTCCGCGGCTTCCTCCCGGGTCAGAACGAATCCGTTGGCGTAGGAGGGCTTGTCCTCCGTCGTCAGCGCGCCCTTCCGGACCACCAGCGCCGCGCAGCGGTTCTGTTCCAGTTCCTTCCTCAGCGCCTCAAAACCGGAGAGGAACTCCTCCTCCGTCGTTTCCTTCGACAGAATCCGGTAAGGGATCCCCAGCAGCTCCAGCTGTCCGCATGTGACGGCGCCCTGGGTTATGTGCTGCGGCTCGTCATGAACTCCGGGCTCTCCCCGCCAGCCCACGACCATCAGGCAGGGTATGTTGTAAACCTTCGGATCCATCAGCGAAGCGAGAGGATTCACCGCGTTCCCAAGCCCGCTGTTCTGCATGTAGCAGAGCGCGGGCCTGCCCGTAGCGAGAAAATGCCCGGCACACAGGGCGATGGCTCCGCCCTCGTTGTGGGCGACGATATGCGTCCGTCCCGAGGTGCCGTACCTCGCGTAAAGCGCGTCGCACAGCCCTTTCAGCTGGCTGTCCGGCACGCCCGTAAAGAAACTGATTCCCGCCCGCTCGCATTGCTCCAGCAGAATTCCGGCGTCCATTCCGCGTCCTCCCCGTCTTCGGAAAGTATTCCGTTTCTTTCTGAAAGTGTACCGGAAACGTCCGCGCCTGTCAACCGTCCGGATCCTGCGGAACTCCCGTCCGTTTGCAGGATTTCACCCCTGTCCTGTGGTATTTATTCCATGGAACGGAAACACGGGAGGGCTGCGGACATGACCATTCGGGAACAGACGGAGGCAAACGAGCGGCTTCTTCTCTCCCCCTTCGCCGCGCTGGCCGCGGA
>ONXY01000206.1 GCA_900321945.1 uncultured Eubacteriales bacterium
GCTCGATCAGCATCACCGCGATCTGGAACTGATCCCGGATCTTGATGATGTTGTCCATCAGCTCCTGGGTCTCGTGGGGGTTCATGCCGGCCGCGGGCTCGTCCAGCAGCAGCAGGCTGGGGCCGGTGGCCAGCGCCCGCACGATCTCCAGCCGCCGCTGGGCGCCGTAGGGCAGGCTTCCCGCCTGCATGTCGCCCATGTCCTGCATGCCGAAGATGCTCAGCAGCTCCATCGCCTTCTGATGCTGCTCCTTCTCCTTTTTCCAGTAGGCCGGCAGGCGGCAGACGCCGCTGAACATGCCGTAGCGGATCTGGTTGTGCAGGCCGATGCGCACGTTGTCCTCCACCGACATGTTCGAGAACAGGCGGATGTTCTGGAAGGTCCGGGCGATGCCGTGCCGGCTGGCCGCCACGGTGTCCATGCCGTGCATGTCGATCCCGTTGATCATGACGGAGCCCCGGGTGGGCTCGTATACCTTGGTCAGCAGGTTGAAGACCGTGGTCTTCCCGGCGCCGTTGGGGCCGATGAGGCCGTCGATCTCCGTCTTTCCGATGGTAAGGTTGAAATCCTCCACCGCCGTCAGGCCGCCGAAATCGATTCCCAGATGCTTGCACTCCAGAACGGGCATCTTGCCGAGATCCCGCTCCGGAATGATGCTCTGGGAGGGAACCGGCACCATTTTCGTATCCGCGTTGCGCTTCCGGATCGTTTCGCTCATGTCCGGCCGCCTCCTTTCCCTGTGGGCCGCGCGGCCTCCACGGTATCCTGCAGATCCTTCCGGCTGAAGACCGCCTTCAGATTGCTGAGGAAGGTCTTTGTGGCCGGCGTGTTGGTGACCAGCATCATGACGATCAGCAGCACCGCGTAGACCAGCATCCGGTAATCCGCGAAATCTCTCAGCATCTCGGGGAGGATGGTCAGCACCGTGGCCGAGATAATCGCCCCGAGCGTGTTCCCGATGCCGCCCAGCACCACGAACACCAGCACGTTGATGCTCTGGTCAAACTTGAACTTTCCGGGAATCAGGGTGGAATAGTTGAGGCCGTACAGAGCGCCCGCCATGCCGGCCAGCGCGGCGGCGGTGACGAAGGCGGTCATCTTGTACTTCGTCACGTTGATGCCCACGGACTCCGCGGCGATCCGGTTGTCCCGGGTGGCCATGATCGCCCGGCCGGTACGGCTGTTGATCAGGTTGAGCACCACCGTCAGAGAGATCAGAATCAGGATGAAGCCGGCGGTAAAGGTGGAAATCTTCGTAACGGAAACCGCGCCGTTGGGTCCGTTCAGCAGCAGGGTTCCGGGCAGGTTCGGATTGATGAAGCCGAAGGCCAGCCCCCGCCCGTCCACGGAAGCGTAGACGCAGTTCAGCACGTTGCGGATGATCTCGCCGAAAGCCAGCGTCACGATGGCCAGGTAGTCGCCCCGCAGCCGAAGCACCGGAATACCGATCAGGAATCCCAGGACGCCGGCCGTGACGCCTCCCGCCAGAATCGCGATCACCAGGCGCAGCGTTCCGTTTTCCATCTCGAAGCCTTTCAGCAGCCAGCCGGAGATGATGATGCCCGTAAACGCGCCGATGCTCATGAAACCGGCGTGGCCCAGGCTCAGCTCGCCGGAGATGCCGACCACCAGGTTCAGGCTCACCGCCATCACGATCCAGCAGCAGATCGGGATCAGCTGCGCCTTCAGGGAGCGGCTCATGTCTGAATAGAACAGATTGCAGAGAATGAAAGCCAGGATCACAATGCCGAAGGTCACGGAATTGTATATCAGCTTTTTCGTTTTCGCGCTCATTCCGCTTCCCTCCTTACACTTTCTCGCGGATCGGCCTGCCCAGCAGCCCGGTGGGCCGGAACAGCAGCACGACGATCAGCACGGCGAAGACGATAGCGTCCCCCAGTTCCGTGGAGATGTAGGCCTTGCCCAGAATCTCGATCACGCCCAGCAGAATGCCGCCGATCATGGCGCCCGGAATGGAGCCGATGCCTCCGAAAACCGCCGCCGTGAAGGCTTTGATGCCGGGCATGGAGCCCGTCGTGGGCATCAGGGTCGGATAGGCGGAGCAGAGCAGGATGCCGGCCACAGCGGCCAGGGCGGAACCGATGGCGAAGGTGGTGGAGATCGTGCGGTTCACGTTGATTCCCATCAGCTCCGCGGCGCCCCGGTCCTCGGACACGCAGCGCATGGCCTTTCCCATCTTCGTCCGGGAGATGAACGTCGTCAGCGCGGCCATGATCACGAGGTTCGCGAGGATGGTCACGATGGTGGTTCCGCTGACCTTCAGCCGGTCGCCGAAGAGGGAAAGGGTGGGCAGCTGGATCATCACGGAGGGGAAGCTCTTGGGGTTGGCGCCCCAGATCAGCAGCGCCAGGTTCTGCAGCAGATAGCTCATTCCGATGGCGGTGATCAGCACCGCCAGGGAGGTGGCCTGCCGCAGGGGACGGTACGCGAGCCCCTCGATGGTAATCCCCAGCACGGTGCAGAGAACCATGGCCGCCAGCAGCGCGCCGACCGGGGGCAGTCCCCAGTACTGCAGGGCGCAGAAGGCGACGTACGCGCCGACCATGATAATGTCGCCGTGGGCGAAGTTCAGCATCTTCGCGATTCCGTACACCATGGTATACCCCAGGGCGATGATGGCGTAAATGCTGCCCAGGCTCAGCCCGTTAACCAGGTTGGAGAGAAAAATCATGAACGTTCACAACCCCTTTTGCGGATCCTCCGGTTCCCGGGAATCCGGGAATAACCCGGCTCTTTCCCGCGGCCTGCCGGGTGCCGAAAAAACGAGCGAATCCGCTCCCGGAAAACCGGGAGCGGACCGCAGACAAGCAGCGTCCCGAGGACGCGGTTCAACCTGTCAGTTGCCGAAGCCTACGTATTTGCCGTTTTCAATGACGACGGCGGTGGGGGTCTTGCTGACCTCGCCGTTGGCGGACCAGGTCATCGTGCCGGTGACGCCGGTGATCTCGATTTCCTGCATGGCGGCGATCATCGCGTCGCAGATATCCTCGGGCTTGTCGCCTTCCTTCACGCCGGCCTTCTCGGCGGCGGCCACCAGGGCGTAGACGCCGTCGTAGCCGTCAGCGGCGAACTGGTTCGGGATCTCTCCGTACAGCTCCTGATACTTCGTGACGAAGTTCTTCGTCAGCTCGTCCTGCGCGTCGGCGGAGAAGGGGGTCAGCAGCATGACGCCCTCGGCCAGGGAGGTGTCGAAGCCTTCGATGGACAGGATGCCGTCCATGCC
>ONXY01000059.1 GCA_900321945.1 uncultured Eubacteriales bacterium
AACGATTACGACATGGAAACGGGCTGGATCGCGAGCCCGCTGAGAGCGTGGCTGAACGGCACGTTCCTGAAGGACGCGTTCACCGGAAAGGAGCTGCGGGCGATTCAGCCGACGGCCTCCGGGGACGCGGTCGACGCCGTTTTCCTGATCAGCGAGAATCAGCTTAAGGAGTACGCGGGGAAAATCACGGAGTACAGCCTGACCGCCGCGGAAAGCACGGAATACGCGAAACACCTGTCCGCGGGCAGATCGGACAAGGGCAGATACTGGGTCGGAAAGGACGACGACGACCGGTACGGCGCCAGGTTCCAGCCTTACGTCAGCGAGAAGGGCGAAACCGGACGGGCGGTTCAGACCAATCTCGTATACGGAATCAGGCCGGCCGTATGGGTAAGCACCGCGGCGCTTTTCGGAGAGGACACGGACGCCGCCCCCAAATACGCGCAGGCGACGGACGAAATACGGAACGGGAGATACGCCAACGCGGCGATCATTCTCAAAACCATTCCGGACTATGAGGACAGCGGGACGCTGCAGACCTACTGCCGGAGCGAACTGTACGAAGAGGCTCTGCGGCTTCAGGAAAGCGGACAGTATTCCGAGGCGATCGCCCGCTTCAACATTCTCGCGGAGTACGCCGACTGCAGCGAAAGGGCAAGAGAGTGCTATACCGGCATGCTGAAGAAGGATTATGAAGAAGCCGAGGCCCTGATGGATCGGGGAGAATACCGCGAAGCGTACGATAAATTTGAGATCCTGCGCAAAAAGGGCTATCCCGGCGCCGGAGAAATGGCTCAGAAGGCCAAAGACGCGGAAGAGGAAGAGAAGTACCGGAAAGCCCTGGGGCTGATGGAGGAGAAGAAATACAGCGAGGCCCTGGAGCAGCTCAAGGAAATCCCGGACTACCCGGGCACCGAGGAAACGACGAAGGAATGCATTTATTTATGGGCCTGCGAACTGACCGAAGCGGGGAATTACGCGGAGGCCTATAAGCTCTTTTCCCGGATTCCGGACTACAGGGACGTATCCGAGCTGATCCGGAACAATCCCGAACTGGCCGGCGCGGCGTCCAACGCGTACGGGACGGTCGGGAGCATCGTCACATTCGGGAAATACGAGCAGGACAACGACGAATCGAACGGCGCCGAGCCGGTCGAATGGTACGTCCTGGACGTCCGGGACGGAAAGAGCCTGCTCATGAGCAAAAGCATCCTGGCGGTCATGACCTTCTCCGAATCGAACGACGTGAGCGACTGGGAGGACAGCAACGTCCGGGCCTGGCTGAACGGCGCGTTCCTGGAAAGCGCGTTCAGCGAAAGTGAAAAAGCCTCCATTCCCGAAACGCGCCTCGAGAACAGCAACGGGACGGACACGGAGGATCACGTCTTCCTGCTCACATACACCGAGTACCGGGAGCTGTCCATACGGGAGGACATAACGCCGGCGGAGGCCACGGAGTATGCCCGGGCCACGGCCGCCGGATACCGCGGCAATTTCAAAACATGGTGGATGAGAAGCTGCAGGCCCGACAGGGATACGCCCTACATAGACGCCAGGGAAAAAGTTGACTCCTCCATGAGGATCTCGCCCCACGGCGAGGCGGGCGTAAGGCCCTGCATATGGATCAGCCTGGGCGACTGATCCGGCCCCCATCCGGCAAAAAAGCCCGGGCTGACGCCCGGATCCGGCCCGAATCCATGCCAGAACTTTCCCGGCAGGCGTATAAGTCCCAATTTCGCGACTTATACGCCTGTCTGTTTTCTGCCGCCGGTGATATAATCAGAAAAAACGCTTTCCCGGGTATGTAAACGGAGGGCTGAACCATGCAAAACGACTCCGGCAGGAATTCTCACCCGAAACTGAAACTGCTTTATCTGATCCGGATCTTCTGGGAGGAGACGGACGACCGGAACGCTCTGACTGCGGAAGAAATCATTGAAAAACTGGGCGAGCGCGGGATTCATGAGGACAGGAAAACGCTGTACCGCGATCTGGAGGAACTCAGGGCTTTCGGCCTGGATATCATACGGGAAAAACGGGAGTGGAATCACTTCTACCATCTCGGCGCGCGAGAATTCGAGCTTCCCGAACTGAAGCTGCTGGTGGATGCCGTACAGGCTTCCCGGTTCATCACCCTCAACAAATCCAGAGCCCTGATCCGGAAACTGGAATCCCTGACCAGCCGCCACGAGGCCTCCCGGCTTCAAAGACAGGTGTTCATTTCCGGCCGGATCAAGACGATGAACGAAAGCATCTATTACAACGTGGACAAGATCCATGAGGCCATCAACACGGATATGCAGATCCGGTACAAATACGTGCAGTGGAATCTGGAAAAACGCGCCGTTCCGCGGCACGACGGCGCCTGGTACCAGATCAGCCCCTGGGCGCTGATGTGG
>ONXY01000080.1 GCA_900321945.1 uncultured Eubacteriales bacterium
AAAAGCATGAAAGAGAGTTTCGTTATGTTGATTGTCCCGACGAAGAAACCAGAGAGAAGCTTAAGTACCTTTTGGTATTATACGGAAAGGATCCGAACAACAAGCAGACACTTTTATATTTGCCTATTCTTATGTTTGCATACTGTTTGCAATTTTGCCCCTTTTTTGCAAACATGTTTGCAGCAAACGGAATTGGCCTCTCAGGGTTCGAAGCAGTTTTTTGATGAATGCAAGGGTTCTTCTCCGGAACAGGAGTTAAAGATAATAAAACAGCGGATCCTCAAAAGCCCTGATTCTCCGCTGTTTTCACGTTCCTGACGGGATTCGAACCCACGACCTTCCGCTTAGGAGGCGGACGCTCTATCCTGCTGAGCTACAGAAACATCCGTCTGCAGACCGGATCTGCAGACAAGGCAATTATACACCTCCGGTTTGGAACTGTCACCACATTTTCTATATGGGCAGATCTGCCGGAGTCTGCTATGATATTTCCAGGATCGATGTAAAGGAGAACGGACGAAAGCGTTTGTCCGGCAGGGTGGAGCCAATGAGATTATTTGTTGCGATACAGCTTTCGGAAGAGATGAAAACGCAGATCACCGGAACGCTGCACGCCTTGAAAAAGCAGGGCGTGCGCGGGAATTACGTGCCGAAGCAGAACCTGCATCTGACGCTGGCGTTTATCGGCGAGACAAAGGAAGCAGCAGCCGTAAAAGAAGCGCTGCAGACGGTTTCCGTAAAACCGTTCCGGCTGGCGCTCTCGGATATGGGCACGTTCGGCGATCTGCTGTGGGTCGGCATGAAGGGAAACCAGGGGCTCAGCGCCGCCGCAAAGGACGTGCGCGCCGCGCTGGACGCCGCGGGCATCGAATATGACCGGAAAAAATTTGTACCGCACATCACCATCATACGCAAGGTGAACGGCAGCTGGAAGCAGCAGTCCGCGCCGAAGGGCGATATGATGGTGAAGAAGATCTCGCTGATGAAATCCGAAGTGAAGGACGGCAAACGGGTCTACACAGAGGTTATGGCCATATCCTAAAACCATAAAAACGGATTCATGCCGTATCCGAAACGCGGATCCCGGCCGTATCATGAAAATCAGAAGCCGGGACGGTCCGCCGTTCCGGTTTTTTCAAAGATCATGTCCGTCAGGGCGTTTTCCGAGATCTCCCGTATGGCGGAAAGACTGCTCGCCGGATCCAGCCAGGCAGAAACGGCTTCCGGGCGCAGGATAACGGGCATCCGGTCGTGGATCCGGCGCAGTTCGTCCGAAGGCTCCCGCGTAAGGATGGTAAAGTGCGGGACCGGCAGGCCGTCGGTCTCTTCGAGCCGGTACAGGCCGGCCAGAAGCGTGACGGCCGCGCCTTTTGGCTGGATCATGTATTTTTCGCCCGTCCGGTTTTTTCCGGACGGTTCTGTGAAATGCTCCCATTCAAAATAGTAACTGGCAGGAATGATACAGCGCCGCCGTTCCCAGGATTCCCGGAACGTCGGTTTTTTTGACGCGGTTTCCGAACGGGCGTTAAAGAGCATGGAGGCTTTTCCGGTAAAGCCCCAGACCATGGGGAAAACGACCTGTCTGCCGTTTTTGTCCGGGGCCAGCACCGCGGTGATGTCGGTCGGCCGGATCTCGCCGGAGACCGTCAGCGGCCGCGCCAGTTTCGCGACCAGCTTTTCCGTCAGCGGCGAGCGTTTGGCCGCTTCTGTAAACGGCCGTAATTCCGGGGAATCTTCCATATAGTATCTGCAGCACATGGTGATATTTCTCCTTCAGGGGTCTGTTTTCCGGGCTTCCGCGCGGTCTGTGCCGGCAGCCTTTCAGAAATTCTGTGTTTCAGCGGTCCGCCGCGCGTTCCGCGGCGGCGATCTCTTCGCTGAAGCCGCTCAGGGCGTCAAACGGGGCGAAAATCTTGGCGCGGCGGCCGGTATCCATCTGCGGATGCCGGATCCGGAAGACGTCGAGCCGGTCATGGCGCGGTCTTCCCTTCAGGTAAACATCCCGATAGCGGAAAGCGGGAGGCATATTCATGCCGCCGAGGACCGGTATGGCCGGGGCGTCGGGTGCAGTTGAAGCAGACATGGCGATCCTTTCCCGCCGCCATCCTATTTCCGGTGCCCGCCGATCTGTTCGTTCCGTTCGATCGCGGTTGCGCCTTCCAGCAGGTCCATGCCGCGGATGACGGCGTTGTTTCCGTATTTTTCCCGTATTTCCAGCATGGCGCCGCGTATCCGCCGCTCCCGGTCCAGGGCGTCGTAGTCGGTAAACAGATCCAGCTGATGAACGCCGGTATCCGCCGTGACTTCGTTGGCGGATACGTTCAGCCGGCGGCAGAGAAGACGGGGGTCTGTCCGGGCGTCGAACTGCGCCAGCAGGGCGTCGGAGATCAGCCGGCAGCTGTTGGTCTTTTCTTTCAGACGGACAGTCCCGCCCGCGTGCTTCGGATGCAGGCGGCCGTAAAAATCGAGACACAGCGGACCGTCGTACTGCGGACATTCTTCCAGACTCTTCCAGTCGAAGGATACCGACCAGGAGAACCCGCGGGAGATCTTGTTTTTGGCGAGCATCTCCGCGCACAGAAGGTCGATCATTTCCGCAAATACCAGCCGGGCTTCCGGATACGCGTACGGACGGGGAAGCACCTGCCCGTGCGAAAGGCTCTGCGAGTCGCTGCGGTAATGTTTGATATCCGCCATGGTCACCGGCTCAACGCCCCAGGCGTGATCGATCAGGATCTCGCCGTCGATGCCGAAGACGGTATAGAAAAACTCTTCGTCCCACTGCGTCCGGGCGGCGATCTCGCCCATCGTGAACATGTAATAAGAGGCCAGCCGCCTTGCCGTTCCGGGACCGATCTGCCAGAAGTCCGTGAGCGGCCGGTGGTCCCAGAGCAGGAATTTGTAGCTGTCTTCATTCAGCTCCGCGATCCGCACGCCGTCTTTGTCGGCCGGTTTCTTTTTGGCTACGATGTCCATGGCGATCTTTGCCAGGTACAGGTTCGTGCCGAGGCCGACGGTTGCCGTGATCCCGGTGCTTTTCAGCACGTCGCGGAGGATCGTCATGGCCATGATGCGCGCCGGGTGGACGCCCTGGCGGGCGGCTTCCGCTTCATAGGCGTGCAGGTAGGCCGTGCAGTCGATAAAGGATTCGTCGATGCTGTACACATGGATGTCTTCGGCCGCCGCGTAGCGCAGCAGGATGGAATAGATATACGCGGAGACCCGTTCGTATTCCGCCATGCGCGGAACGGCGGCGATATACGGAACCTTTACGCCGTGCGCCTGCTCGTACCGCCGGATCGCCTGCTTTGCTTCGAAAAGCCGGGGCCTTGCCGGCACGCCGATGGCCTTCAGCGAAGGCGATACGGCCAGGCAGATCGTCTGGTCCGACCGGGACGGGTCGGTCACGAGCAGGTTTGTCCGGAGCGGATCCAGCCCGCGGGCGACGCATTCGACGGAAGCGTAAAACGACTTCATATCGATGGCGATATAACTGCGGTCCATAACAGCGTTCTTCCGGTTCAGGACAGGCCGTGCGCCTTCCGGTATTCCGCGATCTCGTCGTGCCGGAGCTCTTCCAGGGCGTCGCAGTCTTCCGGACCGGGACAGTCGGAAGAGGCGACTACGCCGAGGATCTTTCCGATGATCCGGACGTGGTCATCCGGAGACGTCAGGGTGAACGGGTATTCTTTATTCAGGGAATACACGCCGTCTTCCCCGAGCCGCTTGATGTGCATGCCGGCTACGGAAGAACAGAGCACGTCTTCCCCCGGTTCCGCGAGGTTTGTGTATTCCACATAGACGAGGTCGCCGTCGCGGTAGACCGGCAGCATGCTGTCGCCCTTTACGCGGATCATGCCGTTCGCGCGGAGATTGCGGGCGTTCGCGTATACGAACCGGTAATCTTCGACGGGGATATCGCTGTATTCGTACCCGTCGCCGGCGGCGGCCGCCGTGGAGACCAGGTCGAGCAGACGGACGCCGGAAACCAGCTTCCGGGCGTGTTCACGCTGTTCTTCTTCCAGAATGCCGGCGATCACGCGGTCTGCGATCTTCCGGCCGAAGGGCGTGATCTGCCGGTAGCCGGCAAGCAGCTTCCATTCCTGTTCCGAAACGCCCAGCTGCGCCGCCGGATTCATGCCGAACAGCTCGTTCAGGGAGATCTGCAGGGCAGCGCAGAGCTGCGGGAACAGATCGGCGTCCGGCCGGTATTTGCCGGCTTCCCAGTTGATGACGGTGTTTCGCGTAACGCCCAGTTTTTCTCCCAGTTCTTTCTGGGAGAGGCCGGCCTGCTTCCGGCCGGTCCGGATCCGGTCTGCCATGCGGTCTGCCGTATTCTGTTTTCCGGTATGTTCCCGGGGGGCGTTCCCGGAACGGCGGTCTGTGTTCATAGGCGTCCTCCTTCCTGCGGGACGGAACGGCGGTCTGCTTTCTGAGCACAGTGTAGCACATATTTGCTTTGCATACAACCGCAAAATGCAAAAATATATGTGCATATCTTCCGATAGGAAAATCCCGGCGCGTCTGCTATGATAGATACGCACGGGCAAAA
>ONXY01000223.1 GCA_900321945.1 uncultured Eubacteriales bacterium
GCGGTGGCGCTGATGAGCTACGCCAACACCAGCCGCCGCAGCGAGTTTCTCAACGGACTCTGGTCCATGGGCTACAGGAACTATCCCATGATCGGAAGCTTCAAAACCGCGAAGGCCAAGGGCGTGAAAAGCGCCTATAAGACCATTGACGGCAAAAACGGGGAGCAGGTGCTGAAAAACTGGCTCGCCGGCGTGCTGGAACGGACGAAGCCGGAGGTGGTGGTCGGGCCGGACGAGAAGGGGGAAGGCGGAAACGGTCAGCGGATGATGCTGGCGGACGCCTGCAGAAAGGTTTTCGCCACATCGAACGGCTGGCAGCCGCAGAAGCTGTACCTTCATCTTTACGGGGATTCCGGGGACCGGACGGTCTTCGACTGGAACCGGCCGATGGAAAAGCTCGGCGGACGGACCGGCATGGGCCTGGCGTATTACGCCTACCTGTTCCACAAAACCCAGGACGATCAGGAGAAGAGCGTCTACCGGCAGGGGCTGAACTATCCCAACAACACCTTCGGCCTGGCGGAAAGCCTGGTGGGGGAGGATCTGCTGCATCAGGACCTGCTGGAGAACATCCCGCTGGAGGATCTGACGGAGTACGTTCCCCGGGAGAAGGAACCGGGCTGGACCCTGGCGGACGTGCCGGGCCTGCCGGAGCTGAACGGAAAGGGATACCTGGATTCCGGGGAGTTCATCTGGACCGACGACGCGCGGGGCCGCTACGTGTACATTTCCCCCACGCTGCGGCTGGTGATTCAGCGTAAATTTGACGGGAGCCTGCCCCTGACATGGTTCGAGACGGACATCCTGTGCGACGTGGAAGCCGGGGAAAAGATGGTCAACGTGGAATACACTCCGCAGAAGGCCGTCGGAAAGAAGAGCCGCGTGGACGCGGCGAAGAACGCCGCGGAAAACCGGCTCGTCTTCGCCGTCAACGGGGACTACTATACCTACCGGGTGGGCAGCAAGAACGGCCACCCCGTGGGCATCGAGATCAGGGACCGGGAAGTGTACTTTGACGACGGGTACACGGAGCCCGTGACCAGCTTCTTCCCGAACCTGGACACGCTGGCCTTCTACGAGGACGGCCGCGCGGACGTCCACGCCTCCATGGAGATGAAGGCGAAGGATTATCTGGACGCGGGCGCCTATATGGTTTTCAGCTTCGGACCCTACCTGATCCGGGGAGGGGAGCTGAGCGCGTGGGTACAGGATCCGGACCGGAGCCGGGCGAAGAATCCGCGGCACGCCTTCGGAATGATCGAGCCGGGGCACTATGTGGACATCATGTGCGAGGGCCGGCTGGGCAGCCGCAGCGAGGGCGTGACCAT
Organism: uncultured Eubacteriales bacterium; assembly: GCA_900321945.1. The sequence goes on from ONXY01000223.1 coordinate 1,329, forward strand.
GCCGCAGCTGGCGTTCCTCTGCCAGGCCGCGGGCTGCGTCGAGGCCTGTGACCTGGACGGCGGACAGACGGCGGTCGTGGTCTTCATGGGAAAGCAGCTGAATAAAATCGGAAAGTACGACGGCAAGACCTCGGCGCGGGAAACCTGCGAGGTGCTCGGCATCGGGTTCAGCGATCAGGTCGGAACCTTTCAGATTCAGTAAAAAAGCCTTGACAGCGCCCGCGATCCGTGATAATGTATGCAGGTGAGCCGCTCGGGAGGGGTCTGTTCAATGCGCCCCGGCGCAACCTCGTAATCCCGGCGAGTATTTATCAGGAGGTGCTGAGCCATGTATGCGATTATCGCGGCTGGCGGCCGGCAGTATCGGGTATCCCAGGGTGACGTGATCTATATCGACAAGGTGAATCAGGAAGCTGATTCCGCGATTTCCTTCGACGTGCTGATGATCGGCGGCGAAGGCGACGTGAAGGTTGGAAACCCCGTTCTGGAAGGAGCGAAGGTCGAAGGCAAGGTTCTGGCCCAGGTCAAGGGCGAGAAGATCCGGGTGTACAAGTACAAGAGCAAGAAGAACTACCATCGGACGCAGGGCCATCGTCAGCCCTACACCAAGGTGGAGATCACCGCGATCAACGCGTAATGATCACCGCCGTCCTGTACAGGGAAGAGGGCCGGTTCACCGGGTACCGCGCTTCCGGACACAGCGGATACGCTGAAAGCGGAAGCGACATCGTCTGCGCGGGGGTCTCCGCGCTGGGGTGCACCTGCGTGAACGCGCTGGAAAGCCTGCTCGGCGTCCGGGTTCTGATGAAGGAGAACCGGGACGGCCTGCTGGATTTCGCTCTCCCGCCTCTCGAAGGGGAAAAGCGGTCGGGAGCGCAGCTTCTGATGGGCGCCCTGGGGCAGGGGCTTTCCGATCTGCAGGAAGCGTATCCCGGATATGTGAAATTCGAAATCAAAGAACGGAGGAAAAAACCATGATGAAGCTGAATCTGCAGCAGTTTGCTCATAAAAAGGGAATGGGCTCCACCCGGAACGGCCGGGACAGCGAGTCCAAGCGCCTGGGCCCGAAGCGGGCGGACGGCCAGCTGGCCCTGGCGGGCAACATTCTGGTCCGGCAGCGCGGAACCAAGATCCATCCCGGCATGAACGTGGGCATCGGCAAGGACGACACCCTCTTCGCCAAGGCGACCGGCATCGTCCGGTTCGAGCGTCTGGGCCGCGACAGGAAGCAGGTTTCCGTGTATCCGGTGGAGACCGCGGCGGAAGCTCAGTAAGATACCTGTCAGGACCTGAACGGGCTCTTGCGTCGCAGGAGCCCGTTTCGCGTATAATCAGCCTTTCCGGCCCGGCCGGGCGGAAAGCGGCGGACCGGCGGACGGCGCCGGGCAAATAAGAGTCAGGGGGGCGGAACCATGACGGACACGAACGGAAAGAAGACCTACTATATCACCACGCCGATTTACTATCCTTCGGGGAACATGACCATCGGCCACACCTACACCACCGTGGCGGCGGACACCATGACCCGGTTCAGGAAGCTGCAGGGCTTCGACACCTATTTCCTGACCGGAACGGACGAGCACGGCCAGAAGATCGAGAAGAAGGCCGCGGAAAACGGCGTGACCCCGATCGAATACGTGGACAAAATCGTCGCGGAGACGAAGGACCTCTGGAAGCTGATGAACATCGAATACGACGATTTCATCCGCACCACGGAGGAGCGCCACATGAAGATCGTGCAGAAGATCTTCCGGCGGTTCTACGAGCAGGGGGATATCTACAAGGCCGAATACGAAGGCATGTACTGCACGCCCTGCGAGAGCTTCTGGACCCCCACCCAGCTGGCGGAGAAGGACGGCGTGAAGGTCTGCCCCGACTGCGGCCGGCCCTGCCAGCCCATGAGGGAGGAAAGCTACTTCTTCAAAATGAGCAAGTATCAGGACTGGCTGATCGACTATATCGAAAC
>ONXY01000532.1 GCA_900321945.1 uncultured Eubacteriales bacterium
GCCAGCACGGCCTGAAGGAGTTCAAGACCACGCCGTTCGAGACCGTCTGCGGCACGGACATCCCGATTCAGCCCATGATCTCCATCTACCGCGTCCAGGACGGCGACATGCACCCGGCATGGTACGGCGACGCCACATTCATGCCTCATCTGTGGGCGATCCTCGGCAACCGCAGGTCCACCGCCGACGTCTATATCCTCCCGCTCATCTATCCGGAGGGCCGCAACCGCAAACAGCTTGCAAAGGCCGTCCGCGACGCCATGCTGAAAGCCTACTGCGAACATACCGGCTGGGTGCCCCCCGCTCTGACAGAAACACCCGCCGCGCCGGGAACAAAAATACAGGAGACCGAACGTGAACAACAGCACGCTTGAAAAGCTCTCCGCCGTGTGGACGCTCGCGACCGGGCGTCCGTTGCCGTTCCTGCCGGAACCGAAGGAGATCCCGGAGGATTTTCCGGTCTGGTTCCCGCTGATCGGACTCGTCATCGGGATGGTCTGTGCCCTGATCGCGTGGATCGTTGTCTGGCTATTCGGCTCGTTCGCGGGCGCGATGTTCTCCGGCGTCCTGATCGCGCTTCTTCTTGAAATCCTCACCGGATGGCGCGGATTCAACGGTTCGGCGCTCTTCGCCATGCGTTTCTTCCCGAAAGCAGCCGATGCCGCCCCGGACAGATTCACCGCCCAGCCGATGTTCTTCGGCGCGGTCTTCTTCGCCGTCCGCGCGATCATGATCGCGGCGGTCGCGAACGCGGGCGGGACGCACTGGCTGATCGCCGTCCTGCTGTGCGCTTACTTCGCGCGCGAGGAGCTCAGCGCCTCGACGACGCCGTCCGGCTCGGAACTGATCCGTTCGAACGCCGCGGAACGCCGTAAAGGCGCCGTGGCGGGCTGCGTCCTGATCCTGCTGTTCATCCTGGTCAGCCGCCGTATCTGGGGCGCCGCCGGGATGTTCCTGCTCACGTGGCTGACATCCTGGTATCTGATCAAACGGACCGAAAACGGGACGCTCCAGTTCGACCGCAGGGCATTCGACACGGCGGCATATCTGATCGAGACCGTGCTGCTGATCCTGACCGTGGTCTGCGTACACCGCTGAAAGGATACGGCATTGTCCAGCACCATTCTGAACCGACAGCCCGGGAACCCCGCTGGAGCATTCCGTACGCCGTGGCTGTTTTTCATGGCGGCGCTCCTGCTCGCCGTGCCGCTGGCGTATTTCGCCGACATACCGGAACGCGACATCGCGACCCGGTACGCGCCGATGGCGGAGGCGTTCGCGGAGGGGAACTGGGCCTATGCGTTCCATCCGCGCATCCCGATGCTGTATCCCGCGCTCTGCGGCATGCTCGTATGGCTTGGCGGGATCACTGGATTCACGGCGGCAAAGATACTCAGCGCGGCGTGTTTCGCGGCATCGGTCTTCCCGTTGTTCAGCGTCATGAAACGCGTTTTCGGGGAAAAGATCGCGGCCGGCACGATGCTGGTCTATATCGTCAATCCCTTTATACTTCGGCTCGCCGGGACCGGACTCCGCGAGAACACAAAGTGTCTGCTGCTGATCATGATCGTCCACGCGATCTTCCTGATCGGGGAGAATCTGGACGTGTTCGCACGATATCTCTACCTGGGACTCGCGGCGGGCATCGTCATGATCACGCGCTCGGAAATGATCCTCTTCTGCGGACTCGTCCTGTTCGGCGTGATGTTTCGGGAAGCACGCTGGAGCTTGGATGCGGCCCGAAGCAATCTTGAAGCGGATCCCGCAAAAAAGAAATACGTTCCGGTGCCATACCGAAGTCTCGCAGGCACACTGCTTGCCGCCGGACTCGTTTTCCTCCCGGCAACCGTCAACCACGCGGTATTCGGGTTGGCCACGCCGGAAGTCCGCTACCTCCAGATATTCGAGAAACTGTTCGGACATGCGCCGTCTCTAATCGATGCGGCGATGATCGCCGGACTGACACCGTTCGCGATGGCCGCGGCGGCAAAACTTCTCGCCCGCCTTTTCTACGGAAAAACCCTGAAAACGGCGTTGATCGTCTGCGGCGGACTGTTTGCCGCCGGACTCGCATTTCTGTTCGTCCGGCAGATGCTCCGGGCGGATTCCGAGGTCATGAAAGAGTTTTTCATGACGTTCGAACGTGCCTTCGATCCGCTGTGGACAGTTCCCGCGATCATCGGACTGGCGTTCCGACTCCGCGACCGCGCGTTTTCCTCCGGAGAAAAGCTCCTGCTTGCGTTCATCACCGTTCATACGGGCGTGATCGCGGCCCAGCTTCTGTTCTACGACCGGACGCTCTCGTTCTCCGTGCGCTACCTGCTCCCCGTGTCCCCGATCGGATTCGGCTGGACCTTCTGCGGCATCACAGTCATCGCCGGACTGCTTGCGCGTTATCTGCCGCGCGTCTCCATACGCGCCGCGCTGAACGTCCTGCTCGCAGCATACGTTCTGGGAGCGCTGTTCCATTGCCTCGGCCCGATTCTGAAGGATTACTTCGAGCCGCGCCATAAAACTGTCCGCAACGGCACGCTTCAGCTCGCCGCGCTCTTCCGGGCCAATCCGCCCGCGCACTCGCAGGCCGCCGCGCCGAAATTCGATCTGCCTGAATACGAAAGCTGCGCCGCGCCCGGCATATTCTTCGAAGACGACAACAAATACACCGTTTCCGCCTACCTCGCCGGAGGCCGCCGCGTCCGCGACCTGAACAACGCCGATTTCTATGTATCCGAGGCGAGCGAAACTCCCGCCGCGCCGCCGGACGACACCTGGACTCCGCTGGGAGAACCCGTCCCGATGGAACGCGGAACGTTCTGCACTGTGTTCCGCAGGAAGGAGGCCGCGTTATGACAGCCGGAC